>DATEJJ010000394.1:0-8213 GCA_035278125.1 Rugosimonospora sp. | reverse complement strand
GCCGCCGTGCAGGGCGGCGCTGTCGTCCAGCCGCCGGGCCGCCGCGGCGGCTTCGCCCTTGACGGTACCGGCGGCCTGCGGGTCGACCCGGTCGCTCTCGACCACCTCCAGCTCCAGCCGGCCGCGGCTGCCGTTGACCATCAGCCGGTACCCCTCCCATGGTGCGTACGCGGTCAGGTGGTACGTCATGGTCGCGCCGGTGTCGTACCGGGCGAGTACCGCCATGTCGTCCTCGATCGTCACGCCGGGCGCGAACACGCTCACGTCCCGCTGGTACCCGTCGTGCCGTTCGGCGTCAAGGTACAGCTCGCGCAGCCGGCGGTGCTCGGCCAGGTGCAGCGCGAACGGGTCGCCCTGCGCCGCCGGGTCCCCGTGCGCCCGGGCGTACCCGCGGTCGTACCCGTGGCGCGCGCCCTGCTCGCCGTAGAGGAACAGCCGGCCGCTGCCGTACACCTCCACCGGGCGCGCGGACAGCCACCAGTTGACCAGGTCGAAGTGGTGGCTCGCCTTGTGCACCATGAGCCCGCCGGAGTTGGCCTTGTCCCGGTGCCAGCGGCGGAAATAGTCGGCGCCGTGCCGCACGTCCAGCAGCCACTCGAAGTGCACCGAGCCGATCTCGCCGATCTCGCCGCTGTCCAGCAGCCGCTTGACCTCCTCGTGTACCGGGTTGAACCGGTAGTTGAAAGTTACCCGCACGTCCCGCCCGGTACGCCGGACCGCGTCGAGGATCCGGCGGCACCGGCGGACATCGACGGTCATCGGCTTCTCGGTGATCGCGTCGCGCCCGGCCTCCAGCGCGGCCACCAGGTACGTGTCGTGGGTGCGGTCCACCGAGGTGACCAGCACCCGGTCCACCCGCTCCCGGTCCAGCATCGCGGTGAACTCGGTGACCGGCTCGTCCCCCAACGGGTAGGTCGGGACCGGCGCCGCACCGCAACGTTGCAGCAAACGGTTGTGGGCATCCATGCGTACCGGGTTGGGATCGGCGAACGCGACCAGCTCGGCGGTGTCCGCGTGCCGGGTGGCCAGTGCCCGGACGAACATCTCGGCCCGGGCACCCGTCCCGACAAGGGCATATCTAGTCCGGCCGATGGTTGGGGGCATGCGATCGATCCCTTTCGCGTACGGGGCTGGGGCGGCGTGTCGGGTGCTGTCGTGGTGCCCGGTCGAGACGAGTCTGCAACCTGATGGCATTGACAGTCTCCAACCCTTTGCATTAACTACCACTCAGCACCATCGACAGCCAGAGCCGTCGAACCCTTTAAGCAAGCGCTTTCCTGGAGGATACGCGTGTCGGCGACCATCCGCGACGTGGCACGGGCGTCAGGCGTTCACGCCTCGACCGTTTCCCGTGCGTTCTCCACGCCGCACATGGTCAACCCCGAGACGCGCAGCCGCGTGCTGGCCACCGCCGAACAGTTGGGGTACCGGCCCAACCGGGTGGCCCGGGCACTGATCACCGGCCGTACCCACAACCTCGGCCTGATCGTCGCGGACATCGCCAACCCGTTCTTCCCCCCACTGATCAAGGCGTCGGAGAGCTATGCCCGGCAGCGCGACTACCACCTTTTCGTGGCGGACACCGACGAGGACCCGGTGGTCGAGGAGGAGCTGGTACAGGCCCTGGCCAAGCAGGTGGACGGGGTGCTGCTGTGCAGCCCGCGGATGAGCAACGGGCTGATCGACCGGATGCGGCGGGACGTGCCGCTCGTGGTGATCAACCGGGTGGTCGCCGGCCTGCCGACCGTCGTCATGGACGTCGGCCAGGGCGCCCGCCAGGCCATCGAGCACCTGATCCGGCTCGGCCACCGCGACATCGCCCTGCTCGCCGGTCCGCGCGGCTCGTGGACCAACCGGGAGATCCGGCGCGCCGCCGCGGCCGTGTCCCGTACCGGCGGGCTGCGGCTGACCGTGCTCGGCCCGCACCAGCCGACCGAACGGGCCGGCGCGTCGGCGGCGGTACCGATCCGGCGGCTCGGGGTGACCGCGGTGCTCGCGTACAACGACCTGATGGCGATCGGCCTGATCGACGGGCTGCTCTCGCACGGGGTGCGGGTACCGGACGAGATCAGCGTGATCGGGATCGATGACATCGGGCTGTCCCGGATGATCCGTCCCCGGTTGACCACGGTCGCCACGCCCACCGCCGCCGCCGGCCGGGCCGCCATCGACATGCTCCTGCAGCACGGCGAGGACCGCCGCACCACCGCGCACGTCACCCTCCAGACCACTCTTGTCGTCCGCGACTCGACCGGGCCCGGACCGTACCGGGCGGCCGGGCCGGCCGCGTCCCGTCCTCTTTCAAGGAGTGCCCGTCATGCCAGCATCGCGTGAACCGCACGGTCCCACCCGCCGCCACCTGCTGGGCGCCGCCGGTGCCCTGGGTGCGGCGCTGCCGCTGGCCCTCGCCGGCTGCGGCGGCGGCTCGAAGTCCAGCGGCGGCAGCGCCAACCAGAAGGTCGAACTGTCGGTGATGTGGTGGGGCGCGGCCACCCGCGCGGACATCACCGCCAAGGTGCTCGACCTCTACAAGCAGCGCAACCCCAACGTGTCGTTCAAGACGCAGTGGCAGGGCAGCAGCACCACCTACTACGACAAGCTGTCCACCATGGCCGCCGGCGGCAGCGCCCCGGACCTGTTCCAGATCGACGACAACGCGCTGGCCGAGTACACCAACAAGGGCATCGCGCTGGACCTGACGAAGTACGTCGGACAGAAGATCAACGTGGACAGGTTCCCGGCCAGCCTGAAGAGCTCGGGCGCGGTCAAGGGCCGGGTCGGCGGCATCGCGGCGGCGGAGAACACGCCGGCGCTGTACATCGACGAGACCGTGGTCAAGACGCTCGGCCTGACCGCGCCCGCGCTGGGCCAGAGCTGGGACCAGCTGGTGCAGTTCGGCAGCCAGGTGTTCACCAGGAGCGCGGGTAAGACGTACGGCACGATGAACCCGGCCGCCGACTACAAGGCGCTGCAGGTCTGGCTGCGCCAGCAGGACAAGGAGCTGTACACCCCGGACGGCGCGTTCGCGTTCACCGTGGACGACCTGACCGCGTGGTTCGCGTTCTGGGCCGACGCGGACGCGAAGAAGGCCACCCCGCCGCCGGACCTGGTGCACATCGCCAACACCGGCGACGTGACCAAGCAGGTGCTCGCCACGAAGAAGGGCGCCACCTCGTTCCTGTGGTCCAACCAGCTGGCGGCGCTGAGCAAGGCCACCGACCACGACCTGGGCATCCTGCCGTACCCGGGCGACCCGAAGGGGCAGTGGGCCCGCGCCTCGATGTACTGGTCCGGGTTCAGCGGCAGCAAGCACCCGGACACCATCGCGGATCTGATCAACTTCCTGGTCAACGACCCGGACGCCGGCAAGATCCTGGGCGCCGAGCGCGGCCTGGCGCCCAACCTGGACGTGCGCGCGGCGATCACCTCGACGCTCAAGAAGCCGGACCAGACCTCGACCGCGTTCGAGAGCGGCCTGGCGGACAAGTTCGGCCCGACCCCGCCGGTACCGCCCAAGGGGCACGTACAGGTCAAGAAGCTGCTCGTCGACGCGGCGGAGAGCGTCGGGTTCAAGAAGGCCGCGCCGGCCGCGGCGGCGGCCAGCTTCATGAGCCAGGGCAAGGCCGCGATCAGCGCGTAGTCGCGTACCACGAACGAGAGGAGACAGGCCGGTGGCGGTTACCGCGACGTCCAGACCGAGCCGTACGGCACCGGCGCACGCCGTGGTCGGCAGGCGGCGGCGCAGCGCCGCGGCCAGGCAGGAGCGCGCCGCCGGCTACGTCTTCCTCACCCCCTGGCTGATCGGGCTGCTCGCGATCACCGCGCTGCCCACGCTGTACTCGCTGTACCTCAGCTTCACCAACTACGAGCTGTTCTCGCCGCCCACCTGGACCGGGCTGGCCAACTACCGGCGCATGTTCACCGAGGACCCGAAGTACCTGCACTCGGTGACGGTGACGCTGACCTACTCGCTGGTGGCGGTACCCCTCAAACTGGGGGCCGCGCTGGCGGTGGCGCTGCTGCTCAAGCGCGAACGCCGCGGGGTCGGCCTGTTCCGGGCGCTGTTCTACCTGCCGTCGCTGCTGGGCGGCAGCGTGGCGCTGGCCATCGTGTGGCAGGCCATGTTCAGCCGCGGCGGCGCGGTCAACGGGGTGCTGGACCTGGTCGGCATCACCGGGCGGCCGTGGGTGAACGACCCGGACACCGCGCTGGGCACGCTGATCCTGCTCGCGGTGTGGCAGTTCGGCGCGCCGATGGTCATCTTCCTGGCCGGGCTCAAACAGATCCCCACCGAGTTGTACGAGGCGGCGTCGGTGGACGGTGCCGGCTGGTGGCGCAGCTTCCGCAGCGTCACCCTGCCGATGCTCTCGCCGGTCATCTTCTTCAACCTGGTGCTCGAAGTGATCCACGCGTTCCAGGCGTTCACCCCGGCCTTCGTGATCAGCAGCGGCAACGGCGGGCCCGCCGACTCCACCCTGCTGTACACGCTGAACCTCTACATCGAGGCGTTCGCCAACTCGCGGATGGGCTACGCCTCGGCCATGGCCTGGGTGCTGCTGCTGGCGGCGGCGCTGCTGACCGGGCTGCTGTTCACCACCAGCCGGTTCTGGGTGCACTACAGCGACGGAGGGGAGCGGTGATGGCGGCGACGACGGCCGGGGTGGCCCGGCGGCCGGCGGTACGGGTACGGGGGGCGGTGCGCCTGATCGTGGTGCTGGTCGCGCTGTTCGCGGTGCTGTACCCGCTGCTCTGGATGCTGGGCACCTCGCTCAAGTCGCCGGCGGAGATCGCCAGCAACGTGGCGCTGTGGCCCAGGCACGTCACCTGGAGCAACTTCAGCCAGGGCTGGACCGGGCTGCCCGGCGTGTCCTTCGGCCGGTTCTTCGTCAACAGCACGGTCATCGCGCTCGGCGTGGTGTTCGCGAACATGGCCTCCTGCCTGGTGACCGCGTACGCGTTCGCCCGGCTGCGGTTCCCGCTGCGCCGGTTCTGGTTCGCCATCATGATCGGTACGCTGCTGCTGCCGCACCACGTGATGCTGATCCCGCAGTACATCCTGTTCCGGCACTTCGGCTGGATCAACACGCCGCTGCCGATGATCGTGCCGAAGGTGCTGGCCACCGACGCGTTCTTCGTGTTCCTCATGGTGCAGTTCATGCGGGGCATCCCGCGCGACCTGGACGAGGCCGCGAAGATCGACGGGGCCAGCCCGCTGAAGGTGTTCTGGCACGTGATCGCGCCACTGACCCGGCCGGCCCTGGTCACCACCGCCATCTTCTCGTTCATCTGGACCTGGAACGACTTCTTCACCCAGCTCATCTACCTCAACGACCAGTCCAAGGTGACCGTGCCGGTGGGGCTGCGGATGTTCATGGACTCGGCCGGGGAGACGGCGCTGGGGCCGATGTTCGCCATGTCGGTGCTCTCGCTGATCCCGGTGTTCCTGTTCTTCGTGGCGTTCCAGCGGCTGCTGGTGGAGGGCATCAACACCGCCGGCATCAAGGGGTGACGCCGCGGGTTTGACCCGCGGCCGCCCCGGGTATCCACAGCTGTCAGTTTCCGAAGCCGGCCGGGCGGAGTCCCGGGCCGGCCTTTCGGCGTACCGGTCCACAGTGGAGGCTTCCGTCCACCCTGGACACCACTCCGCGTTTCAAACCTGAGCTTTGTCACGGAAAGGTCGTGCGCTGCTCACGGCGAATCGATGACTTCGCTCACTATTTCCGGGTGGGCCGGGCGGACAGACTTCTCGGCAGGAACGCGGTACCGACGCAAACTGGCGAGGGGAGCAGCCGTCATGGACGACCGGTACGACACGTACTGCGCGGTCGACCCGATGTTCTACGACTCGCTCACCAACACCACGGCCAGCACCCGCCAGTACGCCGTCGCGGACCGGCCCGCCCCCGGCGGGTGGGACCGCGCGCTCGCCGACGACTGGGTGGTCTACGGCCCGCGCGACGACGACCTGCCGCTGCAGGGTTGGAAGGTGCACGTGTCCGCGTGCCTGGACAACGCCGAGCGGATCCTCACCACGGTGTGGCAGTACTGCGTCCCGCGCGGGATCGGGTTCAAGTTCCTGCGCGGGCCGCAGATGCTGCTGATGCGCAACGCCAAGTACGCGGCGCGGGGCAGCAGCGGCAAGTTCGTCACCGTGTACCCGCACGGCGAGGCCGAACTGGAGCGGGTCTGCGCGCAGTTGGGCGCGCTGCTCGCCGGCGAGCCGGGCCCGTACGTCCTGTCCGACCTGCGCTACGGCGACGGCCCGGTGTACGTGCGCTACGGCAGCTTCGCCGCGCGGTACTGCCTGTCCGGCGACGGGCAGGTGGTACCGGCGATCGCCGACCCGGACGGCAACCTGGTACCCGACCAGCGGGGCCCGGTCTTCACCGTGCCGCCGTGGATCGAGCTGCCCGGGTTCCTCGCCGGGCACCTGGCCGCCCGCAACGCCACCACGACGGCCGAGGTGCCGTACCGGGTGGAGCGGGTGATGCACTTCTCCAACGGCGGCGGCCTGTACGCGGCGCGCGACACCCGTACCGGCGCGGCGGTGGTGCTCAAGGAGGCGCGGCCGTACGCGGGGCTGGACGGTACCGGCGTGGACGCCGTCACCCGGCTGCACCGGGAGCGGGACATGCTGCGGGCGCTGGCCGGGCTGCCCTGGGTACCGCGGGTGCATGACGCGTTCCCGCTGGGCGAGCACGAGTTCCTGGCGCTGGAGTACGTCGAGGGCACGCCGCTGAACAGGGAGCTGGTGGCCCGGTACCCGCTGACCGACCCGGCGGCGGGCGCGGTCGAGCGGGCGGCGTACACCACCTGGGCCCGGCACGTGTACGGCCAGGTGGAGCGCGCCATCGCGGACATCCACGCGCGCGGCATCGTGTACGGCGACCTGCACCTGTTCAACGTGCTGGTGCGCCCGGACGAGCGGGTGGTGCTGGTGGACTTCGAGGTGGCCGCGCCGGTGTCGCAGCCGGGCCGCCCGGCCCTGCGCAACCAGGGCTTCGCCGCGCCCCGCGACCGTACCGGCTTCGCGGTGGACGAGTACGCGCTGGCCTGCCTGAAGCTGGCCCTGTTCCTGCCGCTGACCAGCATGCTGCGCCTGGTACCGGCGAAGGCGGCGCACCTGGCCGAGGTGGTCGCGGCGAACTTCCCGGTGCCGCGCGACTTCCTGGCGGACGCGGTACGGGTGATCACCGGGCGGGACACCGTACCGGCCGGGCCGCAGCCGATCGACCTCGACGCGGAGCGCTGGCCCGCGCTGCGCGGGAAGGTGGCCGGCGCGATCCTGCACAGCGCCTCCCCGCTGCGCACCGACCGGCTGTTCCCCGGCGACATCGAGCAGTTCCACAGTGGAGGGTTGAGCCTCGGGTACGGTGCTGCGGGGGTGTTGTGGGCGCTGTGGGCGGCGGGTGCCGGCCGGTACCCGGAGCACGAGCGGTGGCTGCTGCGGCGCGCGCTGAACCCGGTCTCCGGTACCCGCTGCGGCTTCTACGACGGGCTGCACGGCGTGGCGTACGCCCTGCACTGTCTCGGATACCGGCAGGAGGCCCTTGATGTGCTGGACATCTGCCTCGGCGAGCCCTGGTACGACCTCGGCATCGACCTGGCCAGCGGGCTGGCCGGCGTCGGCCTCAACCTGTCCTGGTTCGCCGCCGCCACCGGCGAGCCGGTCCTGGCCGCCGCGGCCGGGCGCGCCGCGGACCTGGTCGCCGGTGCCCTGCTGGATCCCGCGGATCCGGACGCACCGTCCGATGTGGACGTTACACCCCTGGTCAGTGGCGGACAGTCCCCCTATGCCGGCCTGACCCGCGGCGGTGCGGGCCCGGCGCTGCTGTTCCTGCGGCGGTTCGAGTTGACCGGTGACCCCGGGCTGCTCGACCACGCGGCCACCGCACTGCGCCGGGACCTGCGCCGCTGCCAGCTCCGCGAGGACGGCGCGCTGGAGGTGAACGAGGGCTGGCGCACCATGCCGTACCTCGCCCACGGCAGTACCGGCATCGGGCTCGCGCTCGACCAGTACCTGGCGTACCGCCCGGACGAGGAGCTGGGCCGGGCCGCCGCGGCCATCCGCCGTGCCGCCGCCTCCCCGTTCTACGCGCAGTCCGGCCTTTTCGCCGGGCGCGCCGGCATCATCGCGTACCTCGCGTCCCGGCTGCGCTGGCAGCCCGGCGCGGCGGCCGCGGACCGGACCGAGCTGGCCGCGCAGGTGCGCC
>DATEJJ010000393.1:0-7900 GCA_035278125.1 Rugosimonospora sp. | reverse complement strand
GACGCGGGCGGTGCGGGAGGCTTCGGCCGGGCTGGCGGCAGCGTGACGACGGGCGGCGGCGGGCTCACCGAGGTGATGGCCGGTGGGCCGGCGGGCGGGGCGGCGTCGGCGGGCATCGGGTCGCCGATCCAGCCCTCGCCGTCCCAGTAACGCTGGGTGCTCGGATCGGCCGGATCCTTGTACCAGCCGGGTGCGATGGAGCTCATCTCGTCCCTGCCGGTGGGGTCGCGTCAGTCACGCCCTCCAGTGTGGCAGGTCCCTCCGCTCACAGGTTTCCGCGCTTGTCCTGCTCGCGTTCGATCGCCTCGAACAGCGCCTTGAAGTTGCCCTTGCCGAAGCCGAGGGATCCGTGTCGTTCGATCAGTTCGAAGAACACGGTCGGCCGGTCCTGTACCGGCTTGGTGAAGATCTGCAGCAGGTAGCCGTCCTCGTCCCGGTCGACCAGGATGCGCCGCTCGCGCAGTTCCTCGATCGGTACCCGGACCGTCCCGATCCGGGACCGCAACTCCGGATCGTCGTAGTACGCGTCGGGCGTGTCCAGGAAGTCCACCCCGGCCGCGCGCATCTCGTCCACGCTGGCCAGGATGTCGTTGGTCGCGATCGCCACGTGCTGCACCCCGGGCCCGCCGTAGAACTCCAGGTACTCGTCGATCTGCGACCTGCGCCGGGACAGCGCCGGCTCGTTGAGCGGAAACTTCACCTTCCGGGTGCCGTTGGCGACCACCTTGCTCATCAGCGCCGAGTAGTCCGTGGCGATGTCGTCGCCCACGAACTCGGCCATGTTGGTGAAGCCCATGGCCCGCTGGTAGAACGCGACCCAGTCGTCCATCCGGCCCAGCTCCACGTTGCCGACCACGTGGTCCACCGCCTGGAACAGCCGCCTCCGGGCGCCGGTCGGGCGCCGCACGATCGGCGCCCGGGGTACGAAGCCGGGCAGGAACGGACCCTGGTACCGGGAGCGGTCCACCAGCGTGTGGCGCGTCTCGCCGTACGTGGCGAGGGCCGCGACCCGTACCGTGCCGTGCTCGTCGGTCAGGTCGTGCGGCTCCTCGATCCCGGTCGCGCCGTGCGCCAGCGCGTACCGGTACCCGGCGTCCACGTCGGGTACGTCCAGCGCGATGTCGGTCACGCCGTCGCCGTGCCGCGCGTGGTGCTCGGCACCGGCGGTACCCGCGCGCACCGAGCCGGTGAGCACGAACCGCGCGGCCCCCGAGACGAGCACGTATTCGGCGTAGTCCCGGTAACCCTGCTCCGGCCCCCGGTACGCCACGCAGGTCATGCCGAACGCGGTCGAGTAGTAGTGCGCGGCCTGCTTCGCGTTGCCCACCAGGAACCGCAGGTGGTCCAGGCCGGAGACCGGGAACGGATCCCGGCGGATGTCCTGCCGTTCCTCGACACTCGCGCTGCGCGTCATGGCCGTACCCCCTCGTTGTTGGGTCCGAGCATGAGCCGGCCGGTCCGTGTGGGCAATCGCCGCTCGAATAAGTGATCATCATGTACAGTTCAACCAGCTCAAGCGACCTATGGCTGTACAAGTTGCCTAGCTGTCCTGGGCATGTTTCGCCGGCACCGGCACGGGCTAGATAAGGACGGTCGAACCCGGCGAAAGGGGAGTGCCATGCCACCGAAGAAGACCGGCGCCAAGAAGGCGGTACCGCCCGAGCGGCGCAACGCGATCCAGCCGACGCGGGACAACGGACTCGTGGACATCGATGTCGCTGCGGTCGGGGCGGACCTGCAGGACACGCTGGTGGAGCTGACCGATCTGCACCTGCGCGCCAAGCAGGCGCACTGGAACGTGGTCGGCCGGCACTTCCGGCAGGTACACCTGCACCTCGACGAGCTGACCGAGGAGGTACGCGGCGCGGCCGACCTGGTCGCCGAGCGCGCCGTGTCCATCGGGTACTCGGCGGACGGGCGGCCGGGTACGGTGGCCAAGTCGAGCCCGCTGCCGCCGTTCCCCGAGGGGCAGATCGTGGACGATGAGGCGGTCGAGCTGGTCACCGAGGCACTGGCCGACGTCTGCGGGCACGTGCGCCGCCGGGTGGAGCACACCGAGGAACTGGACCCGGTCACCCAGGACCTGCTCATCCAGGTGCTACAGACGCTGGAGAAGCAGCACTGGATGTTCGCGGTACAGAAGGTTCCGACCTGAACGCGCGGGCCGAAGCCGGCATCGACGAACTGGACGGCCGCCTGATCGCGCTGCTCGCCGCGGAGCCCCGGATCGGGGTACTGGAGTGCTCGCGGCGGCTGCGCGTGGCGCGTGGCACGGTACAGGCCCGGCTCGACAAGCTCACCGAGCGGGGCGTCATCGTCGGCTTCGGCCCGACCATCGCACCCGGCGCGCTCGGGTACGAGGTCACCGCGTTCGTGACCCTGGAGATCCGGCAGAGCCGCGGCCACGACCCGGCAGCCGCGCACCTGGCCACCATCCCCGAGGTGCTGGAGGTGCACACCATCACCGGCGGCGGCGACCTGCTCTGCCGCATCGTCGCCCGCTCCAACGCCGACCTGCAGCGGGTCATCGACCAGGTGGTCGCGTACGCCGGAGTGGTACGCGCGTCCACCATCATCGCGCTGGCCGAGCAGATCCCGTACCGCACGCTGCCGCTGGTACAGGCCGTCGCCGCGCTCAGCCGGTGAGCTGGTGGCGTACCGCCCAGAGTGCCGCCTCGGTACGCGACGAGGAGCGCGTCTTGCGCAGCAGGTTGGACACGTGCACCGTGACCGTACGGATCGAGATGCCGAGCGAGTTCGCCACCTGCTTGTTGGACATGCCGGCGGCGAGGCAGGACAGCACCTCCAGCTCGCGCGCCGTCAGCTCGGTGTCCGGCTCCTGCGGGGCGGGACCGCTGCCCATGAAGCGCAGGTGCTCGGGCAGCGGGCCGTACGCCAGCGCCTCCGGCCGTACCCCGCGCCGCGCCGCGATCAGCTCGGTCAGCCAGTACGGGTTGCCCTCGGTACGCTCCCAGACCGCCCGCGCCACCGGGGCGGGTACCTCGGCGGTGCCGGCGTACACCGCGCCCAGCAGCTCGTGGACCTCCTCGGCGCGCAGCGGGCTGAGGTGCTGGCGGATCGCACCGGGTACCCCGGCCAGGCGGGTCAGTGTGCGCCCGGTCAGCTGCGGCGATACCGCCTCGCCCGGCGGGCGGCTGGTCACCAGCAGCAGCGCGGGCAGCCCGGGTACCGCCGCCAGCTCGGCCACCAGGTTCAGGCTGGCCGGGTCGAGCGCGTGCAGGTCCTCGACGACCAGTACCGCCGGCCCGGCGCCCACCAGCGCCCGGACGGTACCCACGGCCAGCCGCAGCAGCGCGTCGGGCGCGTACCGGTAGCGCGGGGCGTCGGGGTGCTGGGCCAGCCAGGCGAGCGCGTCGTCGGGTACCGGCAACGTTCTCGTGTCCCGGTCGCTGAGTACCCCGGCCAGCCAGTCGTACGGCGCCGGGCTGTGTACCCGCGCCTGCCCGTACAGAACCTGGGCGGGGTGCGGGTCGAGCGCGTCGAGCGCGGCGGATACCAGCAGGCTCTTGCCGGAGCCGGCGGACCCGGTGATCACCGCGGTACGGCTCGCGAGGGTGTGCGGGCGGGACCGGGAGGGCTGCAGGCGCGACCACGCGGCGGTCAACTCACCGAGTTCGCCCGCGCGCCCGACCATCGGCACCGGCATCATGCTCCGATTATGGCGCCTCTACCCCACCGCCACTGATCCCCTACCGGCGGGCGGCGCCCGCGAGGGCCGACGAACCTTCCGGTCACGCGACCCGCTCGGGACTGATGGCAAACCCGCTACGCACTAGTACGTAGAGACTGATGGTTTGCGGTTTGGCAAGCTTTTGGGTATGAGCCTCAGCCTGCGCGCGGCGGCCGCCACCGATCTCGGTCTGGTGCGGCACAACAACGAGGATGCGTCGTTCGCCGGCCGCTGCCTGGTCGCCGTGGCCGACGGCATCGGCGGCATGCCCGCGGGCGAGCTGGCGAGCGAGGCCGTGATGCGGGCGCTGGTCGCGTTGGAGGACGGGCTGGGTGGGCGGTCGCCGCTGCCCGCGCTGCGCGAGGCCGTGGAGGCGGCCAACGAGGAGATCGGCGAGGCCGGGCGGGCCGATCCGGTACGCGACGGGATGGGTACGACGGTGACCGCGCTGCTGCTGGCCGGGTCCATCTCGGGCGGCGACGGTACCGGGGCCGAACTGGCGCTGTTACATGTGGGCGACTCGCGCGGGTACCTGTTCCGGGGCGGGGAGCTGTGCCGGCTCACGAAGGACGACACGTTCGTGCAGGAGCTGGTGGACCAGGGCGTGCTGACCGTGGACGAGGTGCGGCACCACCCGCTGCGGTCGGTGATCACGCGGGCGGTGCAGGGGCGCCCGCTGGAGCCGTCGCTGGCGGCGCTGACCGCCCGGCTCGGCGACCGGTACCTGCTGTGCAGCGACGGGTTGTCCGATGTGGTGGACGACGCGGCGCTGGCCCGGACGCTGGCCGCGCAGCCGGCCGCGAGCGACTGCGTGCGCGAGCTGATCCAGCAGGCGCTGGACGCGGGTGGTCCGGACAACATCACGGTGGTGGTGGCCGACGTGGTGGAGGAAGGCTAGCGCTATACCTGGGCGACACGGGCCTATCGGACATGACGCGGTGCGGTGGATCTGCGCCACTATGTTGATCGCGTGGCGGAGGGGAGGGCCATATCCAGGGCGAAGACCGTTCTCGCCCTGCTCGGCCTGCTCGCGTTCCCGGTGATCTACGGGTTGGTCACCGGGTGGAACCCCCTGCCCGGCTGGTACGACAAGATCAGCAAGATCAGCACGGAGCCCAAGCTGTCCACTCCGGGTCCCGTGTGGACGGTCCGCGCCGGCGACCAGGCCGGCTCGGCGATCGTCGGCGGTGGTGTGGTGGTCGTGTTCGAGAGCGGCACCGTGGAGGGCCGGGACACGGCCGGCAAGCAGGTGTGGACCGGCGACGCGAGCTGGGCGGTGGTCGCCGGGTCCGGGCCGCGCGGCGGGCCGGTGGTGCTGCTGGGCAAGCGGGGCGGCGGGTACCGGGCGGTGGACCCGTTCGACGGGCGTACCCGGTGGAGCGAGCCCAAGGCGTTCGGCGTGTGGGCGTACGCGGACCTGGTCATCGACATCGACTGCACCGACATGCTCGCCTGCACGCTGCGCGGGCGCAGCCCGGGTACCGGCGCGGTGCGGTGGCAGTCGGCGTTCGACGGCAACGGGCGCGCCTTCGCCGGGGCGAACCGCGGGGTGGCCGGGGTCCGGCCGCTGGACGCGCGGTACGCGAGCAGCCAGGCGACCGTGCCGCCGCCGGCACCGCGCCTGCTCGGACTGCGCCTGGACGACCAGGTGAAGGTGTACGCCACGCGCAACGGGCAGCAGCTGCGCTCGTACCCGGAGCGCGCCGGCGACTGGGTGAGCGTGACGGGCAACCGGGTGCTCGTGGTGACGGCGAGCTTCCGGGGCGGGACCTGCCGGTACACGGTGAGCGGGCGGGACCCGACCAGCGGCGCCGAGGTGTGGCACCGGGCCGGCTGGGACCTGAACACCGCCGACGGCATGGGCTGCGACCAGAGTCGCGACCCGGTGGGCGGTGGCGGGCTGGTCGCCGCGGTCAGCCCGGACGGCCGCGACGCGCTGCTCGACCCGCAGACCGGCAACCCCGTCTTCGAGGCGCCGTCGGGCCAGTCGCTGCTCGCGACCGACGGCACGGTGATCGTGGTACGCGCCGGCGATGCGGTACGGGCGGTGCGCCGCTCGGGTACCACGCTGTGGCACCGCTCGGCGAGCAGGCACTCGGTGGTCGGGCTCGCCGCGGGTACCGTGCTGATCTTCGATCCGGACGCCGGGCGCCTGGCGGCGCTGCGCGGCACGAACGGGCAGGTACTCGTCGATGTGAAGAGCTCGGCCACGGTGCTCGGGTACACGGATGGCGGGCTGCTGATCGGCTCGGGCCGTAGCGTGGGTCTCCTCGCGTACGGTTCGGTGGCACCTTGATCAACGGGGTGGGTACGATCCGGCGGTATGGGCTTCTCGTACACGCCGCTGCTCCCCACCGGTGACGACAAGACCGAGTACCGGCTGCTCACCACCGACGGCATCGACGTGGTGGACGGTCCGCGCGGGCACCGGTTCCTCACCGTGGCGGCCGACGTGCTCACCCGGCTGACCGACGAGGCCATGCACGACATCGCGCACTACCTGCGCCCGGCCCACCTGACCCAGCTGCGCTCGATCATCGACGATCCGGAAGCCTCGCCCAACGATCGCTTCGTCGCGCTGGACCTGCTGCGCAACGCGAACATCGCGGCCGGCGGCGTGCTGCCCATGTGCCAGGACACCGGTACCGCGATCGTGATGGGCAAGCGCGGCCGGTTCGTACTGACCGACGGGTCGGACGAGGAGGCGATCGCGCGGGGCGTGTACGACGCGTACACCCGGCTGAACCTGCGGTACTCGCAGCTGGCACCGCTGACCATGTGGGACGAGCGGAACACCGGTTCCAACCTGCCCGCGCAGGTCGAGATCTACGCGGGGGACGCCCACCCGGACAGCTACGAGTTCCTGTTCATGGCCAAGGGCGGCGGTTCGGCCAACAAGTCCTACCTGTACCAGGAGACCAGGGCGCTGCTGAACCCGACCCGGATGATGCAGTTCCTGGAGGAGAAGCTGCGGCTGATCGGTACCGCCGCCTGCCCGCCGTACCACCTGGCCATCGTGATCGGCGGTACCAGCGCCGAGTACGCGCTCAAGACCGCGAAGTACGCGTCCGCCAAGTACCTCGACACGCTGCCCACCTCGGGCTCCCCGTCCGGCCACGGCTTCCGCGATCTGGAGCTGGAGGCTTCCGTACTGGCCCTGACCCGCGAGTTCGGTATCGGCGCGCAGTTCGGCGGGCGGTACTTCTGCCACGACGTACGCGTCGTCCGGCTGCCCCGGCACGGCGCCTCCTGCCCGGTGGCGATCGCGGTGTCCTGCTCCGCCGACCGGCAGGCGCTGGCCCGGATCACCCCGTCCGGCGTGTACCTGGAGAAGCTGGAGACCGACCCGGCGCACTTCCTGCCGGATGTGGCGCTGGACGACAGCCCGGTGGTGGCGATCGACCTGAACCGGCCCATGGCGGAGATCCGCGCCTCCCTGTCGCGGTACCCGGTGAAGACCAGGCTCTCGCTCACCGGGCCGCTCGTGGTGGCCCGGGACATCGCGCACGCGAAAATCGCGGAGCGGCTGGACGCGGGCGAGCCCATGCCCGCCTACCTGCGGGACCACGCGGTGTACTACGCCGGCCCGGCGAAGACTCCCGAGGGGTACGCCTCGGGCAGCTTCGGCCCGACCACGGCCGGGCGGATGGACTCCTACGTGGAGCGGTTCCAGGCGGCCGGCGGCTCGCTGGTCATGCTGGCCAAGGGCAACCGCTCGGCCCAGGTGACCCGCGCCTGCCAGCAGTACGGCGGCTTCTACCTCGGCTCGATCGGCGGGCCGGCGGCGCGGCTGGCCCAGGACTGCATCAAGCACGTGGAGGTGCTGGAGTACCCGGAGCTGGGTATGGAGGCGATCTGGAAGATCGACGTGGTCGACTTCCCGGCGTTCATCGTCGTCGACGACAAGGGCAACGACTTCTTCGCGGAGACGGCCACCCCGGTGCTCACGATCGGCCGCAGGGGCTGAGGTACACCCGGATGGGCTGCGGGATTGCCGGGCTGGACATCTGCGCCCACAATTGCCGGCGTGTCCCTGCCTCCGCAGCAGCCGCCGTCAGAGCCCCACGAGCCCCAGCCTTCGCAGGCTGAATCGCCGGCGCCTCCGGCTGAGCCGGCGCCGCCCCGGGCTGAGGTGCCGCCGGCCGCGCCGCCGGAGGCGCACGAGGTCCAGCCTCAGGCGGGTTGGCCGGTAGCGCCGCCGCAGGCCCC
>DATEJJ010000392.1:0-5179 GCA_035278125.1 Rugosimonospora sp. | reverse complement strand
CGCCGGCTACTACGGTGACGGCGCGTTCGACCCGCCACGCACGCGCGAGCAGCTGGCCGCGTGTGCCGCGCCGGTGCTGGTGGTCGCCGGCGAGCGGGACCCGGCACCCGGGCCGGAGCATGCGGCGGAGCTGGCGAAGGTATTCCCGGACGGGCGGATCGTGGTGCTGCGGGAGGCGGGCCACTACCCCTGGGTCACCCATGCCGAGCTGTTTGTCGACACGTTGAGGGAGTTCCTCGACTGAACGATCCATGCGAACATATGTTCGATGGGTGGCGACGCGACGATCCTCCACGCCGACCTCGACGCCTTCTACGCGTCGGTCGAGCAGCGGGACAACCCGCGCCTGCGCGGGCGCCCGGTGATCGTCGGCGGGGGCGTGGTGCTGGCGGCCAGCTACGAGGCCAAGGCGCGCGGGGTACACACGGCGATGGGCGGGGCGCAGGCGCGCCGGCTGTGCCCCCGGGCGATCGTGGTGGAGCCGCGGATGCGCGCGTACGCCGAGGCGAGCCGCGCGGTCTTCGAGGTGTTCCGGCACACCACGCCGCTGGTGGAGGGCCTGTCCATCGACGAGGCGTTCCTGGATGTGGGCGGGCTGCGCCGGGTCTCGGGTACGCCCACCGAGATCGCGGTACGGCTGCGCCAGGACGTACGCGAGCAGGTGGGCCTGCCGATCACGGTCGGGGTCGCGCGCACCAAGTTCCTGGCCAAGGTGGCCAGCCGGGTGGCCAAGCCGGACGGGCTGCTGGTGGTACCGCCGGACGGGGAGCTGGCGTTCCTGCACCCGCTGCCGGTCGAGCTGCTCTGGGGTGTCGGTCAGGTCACCTCCGCCAAGCTGCGTGACCAGGGCCTGAACACGGTCGGGCAGGTGGCCCGGGTCTCGGAGGAGCGGCTGGTCAGCCTGCTCGGGCTGGCCTCCGGCCGGCACCTGCACGCGCTGGCGCACAACCGGGACCCCCGGCCGGTACAGGTGGGGCGGCGCCGGCGGTCCATCGGTTCGCAGCGGGCGCTGGGCCGCTCGCCCAAGACGCCCGCCGACCTGGACGCGGTACTGATGGGGCTGGTCGACCGGGTGACCCGGCGGATGCGCGCCGCCGGCCGGTACGGGCGCACCGTCGTGCTCCGGCTGCGCTTCGGGGACTTCTCCCGGATCACCCGGTCCCGCACACTGTTCCGCGCGACCGCGCAGACCGACGCCATCCTCGCGATCGCGCGTGACCTGCTCGCCGCGGCGCTGCCGCTGATCGAGGAGCGGGGCGTGACGCTGGTGGGCATCGCGGTCAGCGGCCTGGACGACGACGTGGTCCAGTTGGAACTGCCGTTCGACCGGCACGACGCGAGCGCGCTGGACGGCGCGATCGACGCGGTACGCGAGCGGTTCGGCTCCCGGGCCGTCACGCGCGCGGTACTGCTCGGGCGGGATATGGGCCCAACTGTCCCGCTCCTGCCCGACTGACGCGCGGGTAGCCTGGATCAGGTGCTCAACGGCGGTGTGCTCGACGATGTCACGGCTGCGCTACGCGAAGCGGACACGGTCGACGA
Source organism: Rugosimonospora sp. (assembly GCA_035278125.1). Lineage (GTDB taxonomy): Bacteria > Actinomycetota > Actinomycetes > Mycobacteriales > Micromonosporaceae > DATEJJ01. The sequence continues at coordinate 3,637 of DATEJJ010000392.1, read as the reverse complement.
CGCGTGCCGCCGTACCGTCGACGCGCTGGCCCGGCACAGCGGCGCGATGACCTGCGCGCTGCTACACGTACACGATCATCTTCGATGTGTGGCGGCGGCGGGCGCGTGGTCCGTGTTCTCCTCCCTGCCCGCAGACGCCGGGATTGCCGGGCAGGTCTACCAGACCGGCCAGATCCTGACCCGGACGGTCGCCGGCGAAGGCGACTCGGTGTCCCCTGGCGCGCCCGCGCTGACGGAGATCTGCGTACCGCTGCCCGGGCCGGACGGGCAGCCGGTCGGCGCGCTCGACCTGGAGTGGACCGATGGCGCAGAGATCGAGGCGTGGCGGCCGGTGCTGGTGGAGGCGGGCCGGCGGCTGGGCGGCCGGATCGGCGCGCTGGGCGGGCCGCCGGCCGAGTCGTCCGGGGAGCAGCTGCTGCGGCACGCGCTGGGCATGACCAACGCCGCCGGCGAGCGGGAACTGCTGGAGCGGTCGCTGGCCGCGGCGCGCGAGGTGTCCGGCCTGTCCACGGCTCTGGTCGTGCTGGGCCCGCGGGCGTACCTCGATCCGGCGGCGCGCACCGGGCTGGGCGCGAGGTTGATGGCGCTGGACCCGGCCGTGCTGGCCCGCATCGCGGCGCGGGTACGGCGGCACGGCGGCTCGTACACGCTGGGCGATCCGGGGCGGCTGGACGCGCCAGGCTTCGAGGTGCTGACCGCCGCCGGCGTGCGTTCCATGATCACGGTACCGGTGGGTCCACCCGGCGACGAGCGGGGCGGCATACTGCTCCTGGTCGACGAGGGGATCCGGCACCCCAACGCGGAGATCGTGAACCTGCTGGAACTCCTCGCCGCGCAGGCGTGGACCAGCGTGGACCGGCTGCGTACGCTGCGCTTGCTGCGCGAGCGGGCCACCTCGGACCCGTTGACCGGGCTGCGCCACCACGGCCCGTTCGGCGAGCGCCTGGCCGGCGCGGTACCCGGCCGCACCGCACTGCTCGCCATCGACGTGGACCGGTTCAAACACATCAACGACACGTACGGGCACGAGGCCGGCGACCGGGCCCTGGTGGACCTGGCCCGTACCCTGCAGACCGCGCTGCGCAGCCAGGACGAGCTGTACCGCATCGGCGGCGACGAGTTCGCGGCGGTGGTGGAGGTACAGCGGCTGGAGGAGGCGACCGGCGTGGCACAGCGGCTGGTCACGGCGGCGCGGCTGGTCGGGTACCCGATCAGCGTGGGTGTGGCGATGCAGGCGGAGGGTGAGCCGCCCAAGCAGACGCTGCGCCGCGCGGACATGGCGCTGTACCAGGTGAAACAGGCGGGCCGGGACGGCGTCCGGGTGGCACCGTCGCGCCCGGGGACAGGTGTGGCGTAAGCCACAAAACGGGCGGGAATCATGGCGATCCGGCGTAGCGTTGTGCCAGTCGCTGGTGTGATCCGTGTCCCCGGGCCTCACCTATAACTGCCGTCGCGGATTTCCGCTGGCCCTCGGGCCGGGCTGGAGCCGCGTCGCGCCACTCGCCGCGAGGCGACCGGCACATCAGCCAGCGTGGCGCCCCCGCCGCACTACGGTGCGGCGGGGGCGTCTGCGGTTGCCAGCCCGGCGCTCTCGATCTGGGCCAGCGCGTCGTCCATCAGCGTCATCAGGTCGTCCCCGCCGTCCCGCTCCACCCAGGTCAGCACCGCCGCGAAGATCGCCCCGAAGATCGCCCCGACCAGTACGCGGATGTCGAAGTCGCGGGTGGACCTGCCGTAGCGGGCCGCCAGCGGGCCACCGAGCAGCTCGAACTGGCCGGTGAAGTTGTCCAGCGTGCGCATCCGCAGCGCCGGTACCGACAGGGTGAGCCTGGTGCGCTCCAGCAGCCGTGGCAGCTCGGTCTGGTCGATCTGGCCGAACGCCTGCCGCATCGCGTACCGCATCGCCGGCACCGGCGCCATCTCCGCAGGGGCGGCGGCGAGCCCGGCCAGCAGCATCGGGTCGTACTCGTCCTCCAGCACCACGTCTTCCTTGGTCTTGAAGTACCGGAAGAAGGTGCTCGGGGAGATCTCCGCCGCCGCCGCGATCTGGTCGACCGTGGTCTGCTCGTACCCCTGCTCCCGGAACAGCCGCAGCGCGTGCTCCTGGATCAGCCACCGCGTCTTCTGCTTCTTCCGCTCACGCAGGCTCGAACTGCCGCTCATGCCCAGATTCTTCCTCGCCGGCCCCGGCCGGAGAAGCGGGGTGGGCGGGCAGGAGCGCCGCGCCGAGCACCGCGCCGGCCAGTGCGATCCCGGCACAGACCAGCAGCACCAGGTCCATCGCGTGCAGGTACGCCGTCTGGCCGGCGAGCAGCAGCGCCGGATCGTGCAGCCGGGCCGCGACGGCGGCGGCCGCCGCCACCGAGTCGTGCGCGACCGCGGGCGCCGAGGCCGGCAGCCGGTGGCTGTAGGCGTTGCCCAGCACGCTGCCCAGGATGGCCACGCCGAGCGCGCCGCCGACCTGCCGCATGGTCATGGTCACGCTGCTCGTGGTGCCGGACTGCTCCGCCGGCATCGAGGTCAGCACCGCGTGCATGGCCGGGGTCATGGCCAGCCCGACGCCGAAGCCGATGGTGGCCAGCCAGCCCGCCACCTCGCCGAACCCGGTGTGCAGGCTGGTGGTCGCACCCCAGGCCAGGCCGGCGGCGACCACGGTCATGCCCAGCGCCACCGGCACCTTGGTGCCCAGCCGGGCCACCAGCCGCTCCGCGACCTTGGCCGCCACGATCAGCCCGGCCATCATCGGGATGAGCCGCACGCCGGTACCCAGCGCGTCGTTGCCGCGCACCACCTGCAGGTACTGCGGGAAGACGAAGAGCAGGCCGAAGAGGGCGAAGCTGGCCAGCGTGGCGACCGCCGAGCCCCACAGGAAGCGCGGGTTGCGGAACAGACCAAGATCGATCATCGGGTACCGGAGCCGCGCCTGCGCGAAGCCGAAGGCGGCCAGCAGCACCACACCGCCGGCGAGCGCGACGATCACCACCGGGTCGCTCCAGCCCCGGTCGGGCGCCTCGATGATGCCGTACACGGACAGCACGAGCCCGGCCGTGGACAGCAGGCCGCCGAGCACGTCGATGCGGCGGGCCTCCGGGTTGCGCGACTCGGGTACCAGCGTGGCCACGCCGACCAGGGCGAGTACCACCACCGGTGCGTTCACCAGGAAGATCGAGCCCCACCAGAAGTGCCGCAGCAGGTACCCGCCCACCAGCGGCCCGAGCGGTACCCCCACGCCCATGCCGGCCATGGCCACCGCGATCGCCTTGGCCCGCTCCTCCTCCCGGAAGATCACCGGGAGCACCGCCAGGGTGACCGGGGTCAGGATGGCGGCGCCCACGCCCATGGTCGCCCGGATGGCGATCAACTGGCCGGCACTGTTGGTCAGCGCCGCGGTACCGGAGGCGAGCCCGAAGAGAGCCAGGCCGACGAGCAGCGTCCGCTTGCGCCCGTACCGGTCGGCCAGCGCGCCGGCCGGCAGCAGCAGACCCGCCAGGACCAGCACGTACGCGTCGACCATCCACTGCAGCTGGCTGTTGGTCGCGTGCACGTCGGTGGCCAGCGTGGGCAGGGCCACGTTGAGGATCGTCGCGTCGAAGCCGATGGTCAGCACCGCCAGCATGATTGCCGCGAGGGCCCACCA
>DATEJJ010000391.1:0-8953 GCA_035278125.1 Rugosimonospora sp. | reverse complement strand
GGACGCCGGTAGCGGTGCGGAGCAACGGCCGGATCGGTCCGTTGGCGGTGATTGCCGTTGCGGCACCGCCGAGCCCGATGAGGATTGCGGACACGGGCGGCACGCGACGGCTGCGGTACGGGCAGACTCGGTGCGTGGCGCGAAACCCGAGACCTTGCCCGGAAACGCGATCATCCTATTCACCCCCTCGTGTTCGTCGTTTGTCCGGCCGGGTGCCCCGCGGCGGTGGCGGTCAGCGGAACTGGGCGGAGGCGGACGAGAACGCCATCGCGAAGATGGCGCCGGCAACGGCCAGTACGATGAGTATCAGGACGACGCCGACGACCTTTCCGGCCGCGCTCGTCGGTGCGTTGCCGGTCTGCGATCGCTGGAAGGAACTGGCCGAACGCATGCCCTCGGCGGCGGCGCGGCGCGCCGCGTCGCTCGATGACTGTCCGGACGGAAAGCCTGGGTACGTCATGGTGTCCTCCTGCGTGGTGACCCGATCGGGTACCTCCAGTCTCCGTGCGCGCCGGCGCCCGCGAATCGGGGCGATTGCGGATTCGCGGCACCGTCGACTCAGGATTTTCCCCTCATGCCGTGACGGCCAGACGAGACAACAGCGTTGTGGCAGTCACAGCTCCGTGGCGGTCCGGCGTGGCGACAAGCGACGGTCGCTTAGAGCGCCTGCAGGTAGGACAGGACGGCGCGGACCCGACGGTTGTCCGTCCACGAGTCGGCGATGCCGAGCCGGTCGAAGATGTGCTGGACGTGGGTGCTGATGGTCTTCGGTGAGAGGGTCAGCCGATCGGCGATGCCCCGGTCGGTGAGGCCCTCGGCCATCAGCGCGAGCACCTGACGTTCGCGGGCGGACAGCGCGGCCAGGGCGGCCGGGACGGTCGGCGTGGCGAGCAGCGCGTTGACCAGCGAACTGTCCACCACGACCTCGCCGGCGTGGACCCGCCACACCGCCGCGATGAGGACGGAGCGGTCCATCACCCGGTCCTTGAGGAGATACCCGACGTGGGTGTGGCTGCCGTCGAGCAGTTCCATCGCGTACGCGGTCTCGATGTACTGGGACAGCACCAGCACCGCGGTGGACGGGTACTCCCGCCGCAGACGTCCGGCCGCCCGAACACCCTCGTCGGTGTGGGTTGGCGGCATCCTGATATCCACAATGGCCACATCGGGCGTGTGCAGCGCGACGGCGCGGTGGAGTTCCTCGGCGTCGCCCGCCTCCGCGACGACGTGCAGCCCGCCCGCCTCGAGAAGCCGGGTGAGTCCGGCGCGAATGATCAGCGAGTCGTCGGCGAGGACGAGGCGCATGCTCATCGGCCCAGCGTATGCGCGGGCAGTCGGGCCGACACGACGGTACCCTCGCCGACGGCGCTCACGACGGTCAGCAGGCCGCCGACGGCGGCCACCCGGTCGCTGAGTCCGCGCAGCCCGGAGCCTCTGCGCTGGTCGGCGCCGCCCGGCCCGTCGTCGCGCACGCTGATCAGCAACTCCCCGTCATGGTGTCGTACCCGGACCTCGACGCCGGCGCCGGGGGCGTGTTTGGTGGCGTTCTGCAGCGCCTCGGCGACCACGAAGTAGGCGGCGGTCTCCGCGGCGAGGTCGAGCCGGCCGGGTACCTCGACACGGAGCGAGACCGGCATCGGTACCCGTCGACGCAGCTCGTCCAGGGCCGCCTCGATGCCCCGCTCGGCCAGCAGCGCCGGCCGCAGGCCGCGGGCCAACGCCCGAAGTTCGGCGATCGAGGCACGCAGCTGGCCGCTGGCCTCGTCAAGCAGCTGCGCGGCGGTGCTGTGATCCGGTATGGCCAGCCGGGCCGACTCCAGCGCCATGCCGACACCGATGAGCTGTTGCTGGGCACCGTCGTGCAGGTCGCGTTCGACCCGGCCGCGTTCCTCGTCGGCGGCGTGCACCAGTCGTTCACGTGACGCGGTCGCCTCGGCCAGTTGGGCCTGGACCCGCGCGGTCAGCCGGGCGTTGTCCAGTGTGACGGCCGCGGCCGCGATCGCGGCGTCGAAAAGCTCCGGGTCCTCCTCGCGTGCACTGGGATGATGGACGAGTAGGACGCCGCCGCTGATCTCGGTGATCACCTGGGGTTCGCCGGGCGCGGGAAGACCGCCGGCCTCGACGATGTCCGGCAGGACGATCCGCAGGGACGGGTCCCGCAGCACCTTGATCAACCCGGTCTGCAACTCGCCCACCGGCGCCGTGCGCAGCTGGACGAGCAGCGTTGCCACGTCCGCCCGGGCCAGTTTGCTCGTGTACAGGCCGACCACCAGCGCAACCGGCACCCAGAACGCCACGATCGGGTTGCCCCAGTGGTAGACGTCGAACAGCGCCGCGGGTACCCGGGTGAAGAAACCCGCCGCGCCCAGGCCCGCCGCATAGAGGAAATTGCCGAGCGGGCCGACGCTCGCCCACAGCACGGGCATGGCGCTGCGCTGCTGAGACGGCGTCATGCGATGACGGCGGAACCCGATCAGGACAAGGAGCCAGGCTCCCAACACCGCCCCGACGGATGGCCGGACGATGAGGTTGAGGACGTTGACGACGGCTGTCGAGGGGTGGATCAACACCAGGTTGGTCGGGCAGTCCTCCGGACGGCAGCCGATCAGCCACGCTGTTTCCGCGAAGGCGGCGATGGCCAGCCACAGCAGCGGGGTCGCGTAGGCGACCCGCAGGAACCAGCGCTCCGCCCGGGTCCGGACGCGACCGTCCGGGTAGGTGAGCAGCACGTGCGCCAGCAGGATCCAGTAGAACGGCGACGCGCAAAACCACACCAGGAGCAGTACCGGGTTCTCGACCCCACCCGCTCCGCCGACCAGACCGTACGTGCCCCAGGCGAGCAGCAGCGGGCCGACCGTGCTGTCCGGCCGGCGCCCCCACGCCAGCAGTCCGCCGGCGACGACCGCGAGGTCGCCCAGCGCGATCACCACGTTTCGACGCACGTCCAGGCCGAGCCAGGTCCAGTAGACGACGAAGCAGACAGCCAGGACCACGGCGGCCGGCATCAACCACCACCGCCACGGCGGCGCCGACCGTCGCACCTTCCGTGCGGCTGCCCGCCGCCTGGGCAGGATACGCCGCATGCCTTCAGGATCGCATCACGGTCACCGCAGCGGTATGAGCAAAACTCCTGAGCCCGGTCCACCGCAACCGGCATTCCACCCGATCCCCCACCGGCCCGGGTCCAGGAACGTGAAGGTGCTCACCGCCTCATCCAACCCAAGGAGCCCTCCGATGATCCGGAATTTCCTGTCCAGCGGATGCGTCGTCCTGGCGCTGGTCACCATGGCGGCAACGACACCCGCAGCGGCGTCCAGTCCCTCACCGACGCGCTACTACCTGGCCCTCGGCGACTCCGTCGCGTACGGGTTCCAAACCGACAAGGCGCTCGCCGGGCTCCCACCGAGGGCATTCGACACCGGGTACGTCGACATGCTGGCCGCCCGGCTCGCGCGCCGACGACCCGGCATCGCCACCGTCAACTACTCGTGCCCGGGCGAGTCGACCGTGTCCTTTCGCATCTCCTGTGGCTGGCGGGACTCCGGGCATCTCCTGCACGATGACTACCCCGGCGCGCAACAGACGGCCGCGCTCGCCTTTCTGCGCCACCACCGCGGCAAGGTCGGCCTGATCACGCTGTCGTTGAACGGAAACGACATCAACGACGTAGTCCGGGCCTGCGCCAACGACCTCGGGTGTCTCCAGCGTGAGGCACCGGCTGCCGTCGGACAGTACGCCGGGCGCATCAGGTCGATCCTGGCCCAGCTCCGGGCCGCCGCTCCGGCCGCGGAGATCATCGTGGTCGGCGCCTACAACCCCAACGTCGGTGCGTTCGCGTTCAGCGACCCCCTGTTCGCGTCGGTGAACGTGGCGCAGGCAACGGCGTCCGCCGCCGACAGGGCCCGTTTCGCCGACCCGTTCCCGGTGTTCAACCCGCAGGACGACGCGGCCGTCGAGACGGCCGCGATCTGCGCGTTGACGCTGATCTGTACCAGAAACGACAGCCACCCGTCCGATGCCGGCTACCGGGCGCTTGCTGCCATCATCTGGCAAGCGGCCGATCTGGGCAGTGCTGAGGAAGGTCAACGACCCCGCAATCGGAACCTGGCCGTCCGGTTACCCGGCGGGTGACGTCCGGATCGTCGCGCAGCTGACTGGTGGATGTGTCGGTCACCCCGACGGTGCGCGTCGCGCCGGTTCGGCGGATCCAGCGGTCGGCGCCACAGTCGTGCAGATGCAGGACGACACGGATCTGTCACACGACCCCACGGTTGGCGGCAACTGGCCGCCGGCTGGATGCACGTGCCGGTCGAAGTACCGGCAACCGCTGACGCTGATGTGGCCGGTGGCCGTGTGGCCCGTGCGGGCCGCGGTGATGCCCTCCAGGGTGAACAGCTGACCGATCGGAAGCCGATCAGGCCCGCACAGCAACAACCGGGGCGGCCGACCATCACGCCGCGTCGGCGGTGAACTCTAGGCGCGGCGTCGACTCATCAGCCGGCTTCCCCGCATGCACTTGCAGATGTCGATGGTTGGTGTGTACGTACGCGGCGTTGCGCTGCAACTCGTACGCCGACACCCGCCCCGGTCGAGGATGCCGTAGACCCACTGGTGCCGAGCTCGCGACCTGCGGAAACAGCCTCCGCCGTTGCGCCGAAGGCCCCGGACAGGCAAAGCTGGGAACTCAACCGCCTGGTCCTGCTCGACACCGTGGCCGCCAACGCGAGAGTTGGCTCTGCGCAACGGCTTTCCGCCGCGCCGGACAACTCGGGGGGCGCGGGATTCTCGCCTACAGCGACCCCCGTGGGCCGCCACCGCGTCCTACTCGACGGCAGTGTCGGGGTACTGGCCCCCGGCCACCTCGGCGGCGTGTACGCCGCGCTGTCCGACGCCGGCACCAACCACGTCGTCCTGGCCCGCCATCTGCACGCCTACCTACGCTGGCGCAACGCCAACAACCGCCACCCCGCCGTGGTGGCCGCCCAACGCTGCGCACGCGCCCGCGTGCGCAGCGAACGCCACCGCCGACGGGGCCGACCCGCCGCACCACAGACTGCTGCTTGAGAACACGATGATCATCCGAGGTCACCGCGCTAGACGACGCGGCGCGGCGGGCGCCATCACGGGGGCGGTCGTGTGAGGAGGGCGTCAATAGGTGTCGAGCTCGACGTCCACGGACGACGTGCCTCGCAATGGCGCAACCTGCTCGGCCTCATTCTGCAGCGGCTTCTTGTCCCGGTCTGGCAGCGAGCCGAACGTCGTGACAGTTATGGTCAGCTTCCGGCCGCTCTTGCGTGGACGCCATATGCCGGTGATCTTGCCGTTGGCGAGGACCGTGCCCGGTTCCCCGACCGTCTTCCACACGTCCCGGTGGTACTTCTTGTCCACGATTGTGTCTCGGTCGCGCATCTGGGTATACGGGTCACGTGGGGGGAGCAGGCGCACCCCCGTCGGCATCGACGTTGACCGCAGTGCGTCGAGGTCCTCGGTGAGGATCCACGAGGTGCCGCCGAACTCGACCGGCGTCAGCTCGTCCTCGACCAAGCTCCACCAGGAGGCGGTGTCGCCGGCACGGATACCCGCCCACGCGGCAAAGTCTCCGCGGGTCGACGGTCCGTAGCAGCGCAGGTAGCGGCGAAGCAGTTCGGCACGCGCGGCCTCCGGGTCGATGTCTGGGATCGGATGGCTAAGCCACTCGTCGGCCAGGACGAAGGGTGCCCTGTTCCCGGCACGCGGCGCGCAGCAGACGACCCGCTGCAACGTGAGAATGCGGATGCAGAAATGCACGACACCCTCACCGAGCGGCTGGTCCGGGGCGTAGGGACCCGTGTCTTCCCAGATGCCACGCTGCTTCTTCGGCAGTTTGCGGGCAATCCGGGGGGCGAGTTCCGCGCCCAGCTCGTTGATGGCGAGCCGACGCCCGGACAGCACGTCGCGGATCTCCGTGCTGGTGAGCTCGACCGTCTCGGTCAGACTCATGTCAAGTCTGTCCAACGCCGGTTCGATGCCGGGAATGAAGTGGCGCATCGCCTCATCGGTCGGCGGTAGCACGCCGGTGGTGAACACCGGTGCGTCCGAAGTCGGGAAGTAGAACGGTGAGCCGCGCATACACCAGGTCTGCAGCAAGCTCTTCTCCTCGGCGACTGCGTCGGCCACCTGTTCCTGCGTGAGATTCCGCACCCGGGCGTGCAGGGCAAGCAGCGCTGACCCGGGCGGGCTGTTCTGAATTCCGCACCGGCCGGCCGCGTGGAGTAGCCCGTATTCACCCAACCGTTCGGTGAGGTGGTGGGCGGCCAGGCGAAACGCGATGATGTCGCCTTTCGCAACCCTGTCAACCACTGGCACACACTATCGCGGCCAAGTGAATCAACACGCCTGGCAGCCCGGACATGGCGGACCTCAATCCACCCAACAAGATCAGGATGGACCGGGCAAGCGCCGCAGACCACGGATGGGTGCAGCGTCTTGCCAACTCGGTGATCGTCCGGGGTCACCGCACGAGGCACTCCAACGTAGGTGCCAGGCGCGAGTGGCCTGTCCCGCATGTTCCAGGCGGGCCACCGGGCCGCCCCCGTCTGCTGCGCGCCGGTACATGGCTGGATTGTCCACTCATCGCAACGCCGTCGCTGCAACTGGAACCAACCCTGACGTGGACAGCGAACCGGGTGCCCCGCCCGGAACCGCAGGGGGTCAGTCTTAGGCGTCCGTTGACGCGGGAACCCGGCTGCGGACAACGGCCGCGGCGTGCGGCTGGGGCGGACATCCCGCCGACGACCATTCCCCAGGACCGGCTAGACCTCATGGCAGGCATGGTCCTCGAACTGATCGACATGGAACGCATAGATGCGGGTCTGCCGGTGGCTGCGCCGGCCGGAGGGACCGGCGATGATCGCCGGGGCGCCGGGTGGACAGCGTCGGTGCACCGTGACCACGAACCCGTTATCGACCTGGAGCAGGCGCCGACCACCACCGCGCAGCCACCCGAACCGGCACCGCCGAAGCCGGCCCCGCCGGCCCAGACGCCCAACAGCTGAACCACCGCGGACGCGTTCACGGCGGCCCGAAGACACCTGCCCGGATCCCGGGCCGCCACCGCTGCGCGCGCCCCGCTCGGGGCCACCAACGGCCCAACCCGTACCGCACGGAGGCCACCATGATCAGCCAGCCGCCACACCGCCGCGGCGACCCGCCCACTGGCCAGCCACACCCACCGACATCGTCGGCGATACTGCTACGGTGGAACGCGGTAACCGATCACGGTGCGGTCAGCAGACCTCCCTGGTGTTCGGTTGTCTGGTTGCTGGCCGGTTGACCGGTCAGCGCGATGGCCGGGGCTTTGCCGCCGCCCGAGAGGGTGGAATTGGTCCCGGCCATCGGTATCCCCGGCCGGGATCGCAGTGGCGGACACGGTGGAAGTCCGGGTGATCGGCCGCCGGAAGGCGACCAACCGTGTCGGTGCCGCGCAGCTCCTCAACCGCGCCATCACGACCATCAACCTCCTCGCCTCCCCCAAAGGCCGCGCCCAAGGATCCGGGTTCCCCACCCCGATCGGCACGCAGGACAGGCAGGAGTGGTACGCCCTGTCCGACCTGCGCGCCTTCCAGACCAGCCACGAGAAGCGGATCAAGGCCGCCGGATGGCAGCCCCGGTCCCGCGGCGTCGTCCTGGGCGGCAAGCCGCGAGAGCTCATCACGGCCAAGGAGTTCTACACCGCCGCCAACATCCTCCCCAAGACCTGGACCAAGTACGTCGACACGAGCAAGCCGGCGTGGCAGCGCGGGGAGGACGGGTACCTTCTGCGGCCCGACGAAGAAGAACCCCTCGACCGGCGCCGAACACAGCGCTGGTGGACACGTCGCCGAGCCCAGCAGTGGATCGACGGGCGGCAGGGGCCCAACCCGTCGCCCCGGCGAGCCGGCCGCTCCGCCACCAGGTAGCGCCGAGCGCCTTCCGGCTTCCGCAAACTCGCCACCACCCGCGCCCAGGCGGTGGTGAACGGCGGCCCGCACACCCGGCCGGCATCTCAAGATCACTGCAACTCGGGGCGCAAGCACGCCCCCCTCGCCCCGTCGCGTCCCACCCCGACGGCTGATCCGGTCCGCCCGCCCGCCCCAGCACGAGGCGCCGCGCACCGGCAGTTCGACCACCGACCGACACCTTCCGGCCCCCGTGGGCCGCACCCGCGACGGGACACGACCATGACCACCTCGCACCTCACCACCCACCACACGCCCATTCCCGACACCGTCCACGACCTCATCGACTGGCTCACCGAGGTGGCCTTCCACCAGGGCTACCAGGCCGCGTTGCACGACATCGCGACCCGCCACGCCGAGTTGGATGAAGCGTGGAAACCGATCGGCCGGCGCAGCCACGAGCAGCAGGTCGCCGCCCGCATCGCCGAGATGGAACAGCACGCCCAGCAACGGCGGGCCCGTCTGGACCGGGCCGCGCGGCGCGCCGACCGACCCCACCGCGGCCGCCGTGACCACGTCGCAGGCAGCGACGACTGGCCACCGGTGGCGACACCCGGCCACCCACCGCCCCCCGCCGCCTGAGCACCGCAGCCCGGGCACGATCCCAGCCACGATCGTGTCCCCGTGCCGCGGTGGTCGCGACCGCACGTTCCGCGGGCACACGGGTACGCGGACCGCTCGGTGTGCTCGCGCCCGTGGTCTGCCGGCCCCGCCATCTGGTCGTGCGGTTGCGCGTGCGCGACCGCCGGGCAGGGTGGTCCGGTGTCGCGGGGGCGTGGGTGGGGTGGGTGGTGTGCCGGTCCTCCGCCCGACCGGTGTCGGGCTGTGGGTGGGTGGGTTGTTCGCGCTGGGGTGTGCTGCCCGTCCGCCTGCCACCAGGGCACCAGACCGTCACCCGGGGCCGCCAGGCCACCCCAAGATCGTTGCCGGGCGAAACCCGTGCCCGTCAACCATCTTGAGGCCCCGACCTGGCACCC
>DATEJJ010000390.1:0-2236 GCA_035278125.1 Rugosimonospora sp. | reverse complement strand
GGGCCTGGCGGCGCCATGCCCAGTGGCGGGCCGCCCGGGGGTGGCGGTGCGCCACCCGGAGGCGCGAACGGCCTCCCGTCCGGTGCGGGTGGCACCGCCGCGGGCGGCCAGATGGTCAGCAACGGTGACCTGGCCCTGGCGGCCGGGTACGTGGTGGTCTCGCCGGGCGCGCGGGGCCGGGACAACGTCACCTCGTCGGGCAGGTACTACGGCAAGGCCCCGGCCGCCATCGTTGACCTGAAGGCCGCCGTGCGGTACGTGCGGTCCAACAAGGGCCGCATCCCGGGCAACACCGACCGGATCGTGTCGTCGGGCAGCAGCGCCGGTGGCGCCCTGTCCGCCCTGCTCGGCGCGTCCGGCGACAGCCCGATGTACGACGCGTACCTGAAGCAGATCGGCGCGGCCGACGCCAGCGACGCCATCTTCGCCAGCGGCGACTGGTGCCCCATCACCGACCTCGACCACGCCGACATGGCGTACGAGTGGACCTTCGGCTCGCTGGCCACCAGCGGCGCCGGCTCGGTGGACCGGGCTGTCTCCCGGCAGCTGGCCGGCGGGTACGGCGACTACCTGGCCTCGCTCAAGCTGACCGGCACGGGCGGCTTCGGCGCGCTGACCGCCGGCACCTACTCGAACTACCTGCTGAAGACGTTCCTCGAACCCTCGGCCACCCGGTACCTGACCGCGCTGCCGGCCGCCGCACGCGCCAGCTACCTGGCCAGGAACCCGTGGATCACCTGGTCGGGTGGTGCCGCGACGTTCACGTTCGCCAAATTCGTGGCCCACGTGGGGCGGCTGAAGGGCGCGCCGGCTTTCGACGGCTTCACCCTGACCTCGCCGGAGACCATCGAGTTCGGCGACGAGACCACCAACGCCCGGCACTTCACGCTGTACAGCCTGCGCCACGGGAGCGGCAACGCCGGCGCGCAGCTGGACAGCGACCTGCCCACGAAGATCAACCTGATGAACCCCATGTACTTCATCGGGCAGCGCAACGCGAGCCGGGCGAGGAACTGGTGGATCCGCGTCGGTACCAGCGACACGGACACCTCGCCGGCCATCGTCGGCAACCTGGCCACCAGCCTGGAGAACCTCGGCGACAACGTGAACGCCCTGATGTACTGGGACGCCGGGCACGGCGCGAACGAGGACGCGCCCGACTTCATCACCTGGATCGGCAAGATCACCGGGTACCCCGCCAGATAAGGTTCCATGCGGCTTTCGCGTCATCCGGGTAGGTTGACGGATATGCAGCGACCGGGGTGGGTACCCGAAGGCGTGGACGTGACGGTGCCGAACGCGGCCCGGGTGTACGACGCCGCGCTGGGCGGCAGCCACAACTTCCAGGTGGACCGGGAGTTCGTGGACCAGGCCGAGCAGATGTGGCCCGGGGTGAGCGTACTGGCGCACGTGAACCGGTCCTACCTCGGGCGGGCGGTACGCTGGCTGGCCGGCGCCGGGGTACGCCAGTTCCTCGACATCGGCTCGGGCATCCCCACCCTGGGAAACGTCCACGAGGTGGCCCAGGCCGGCGCCAGCGACGCGCGGGTGATGTACGTGGACATCGACCCGGTCGCCGTGGCGCACAGCCAGGAGCTGCTCGCCGGCAACCCGCTCGCCGGGGTCATCGAGGGTGACCTGCGCGACCCGCAGGCGATCCTGTCCCACCCGCGGGTGACCGGGCTGCTGGACTTCGCGCAGCCGGTGGCGGTACTCCTGATCGCGGTGCTGCACTTCCTGCCCGACGCCGACGACCCGGCCGGTATCGTCGCCAGCCTGCGTGACGGCCTGGTGTCCGGCAGTTACCTCGCCCTGTCCCACGGCACCCGCCCCGCCGGGATGCAGCAGCGGCAGGACGACGTGCTCAAGCTGTACGACCGGACCCCCACCTCGGTACACCTGCGCGGCCCCGACCAGATCCGCCAGATCCTCGCCGGCTGGTCGCTGGTACCACCCGGCATCGTCCCGGTCACCGACTGGTACCCGGACCCGGACGAGGAGGAGGAGTCCCCGCGGCCGGAGATCCTCGCGGCCGTGGCGCACACATGACGACGAGTAAGCAGGAGGCGAGCGCCGAGTTCGCGGCGGCATGGCGGCGGGCGATCGGCGCCGGCAGTTTCATCCCGAGCCACGGCGGCAGCGCCCGCGCCGCCCTGCGGGAGTGGACCGAGGAGCTGGCCGCCGCGCTGACCGCCGAGCCCTTCCAGCCGGCCGTCGGCCGCAGGGTCGGCGCCGG
>DATEJJ010000389.1:0-4902 GCA_035278125.1 Rugosimonospora sp. | reverse complement strand
CCACCCGCCTGGTCGCGGGCCAGCAGGGCCTGGTCATCCCGTTCATCCCGGCGCGCCGCGACGGCGCGCGGTCCGCCGAGCCCGAGGCTCCGGTCGAAGAGCCGGCGACGGTACGCGAGGCGCGGGCCGGCACGGTCTACGACGGGCGGGCGGACGAGGAGAGCGCTCCGGCGCAGGCGGCTCCGCCGCGTCCCGGGCCGTCCGTGCTGGATGATGAGGAACCGATCGCCGCGGTGTCCACCCCGAACCAGGAAATCCAGGACATCCTGGAGGAACGGGACAACCAGCGGCTGGTACCCACGCAGCGGGACACCGGCCCGGACGACGAGCCGTCCTCCTCCTTGGTCAGCCGGCTGATCGAGCCAGATCATCCGGATGTACCGGAGCTGGATATACCGGACCTGGCGACGCGCGAGACGCCGGCGGTGGACAGTCCCACCCAGGTGGAGCTCGATCTGCGGCCGGACATCCCAGTCCGGCAGCTGCCCGAGGCGACCCTGGGCGACCAGGACCCGGGCCGGGGCGACGACGACCCGATCGACGAGCCGCCGCCCCAGCTGGTACCGCCGGCCGACGCGGCCCTGGTGGCGGGTCTGGAAACGAACGTGATGGTGGTGGACGGGCGGCCCCGGTACCACCTGGTGACCTGCGTGCACCTGCTCGGCCGGGAGGTCGACGCGCTGCCGGTACGCGAGGCGATCGAGCTGGGCTTCACCCCGTGCAGCCTGTGCGAGCCGGACACCCCGCTGCTGGCGCAGGCGCGCCGCACCTGACCGCGGTGAGCGGGACGGTGGCGGTACGGGTCAAGCCGGGCTGCGCGCGTACCCGGGTGGGCGGCCGGTACGACGGCCCGTACGGTCCCGCCCTGGTGGTGGCGGTACCCGCACCCGCCGTTGACGGGCGGGCCACCGAAGCGGCGCGGCGGGCGCTGGCCACCGCGCTCGGGGTACGACCGGCCGGCGTGGACCTGCGTACCGGCGCCGCCAGCCGGGACAAGCTGTTCACGATCTCCGATCCGCCCGCCGACCTGGAGGCTCGGGTACGCGCCCTGCGGGACAGCTGAGCGATTCCCCCCGGGTGCCAGGTGTACGGGTGGTACGCACGGGGAACATGCTGCCGGTACACCGGTTCGGGTACCGGAATTCGGGCCAATTCGTGTGGCAGGTTTGTCGGACGCCCGTACGTTCCGTATTCTTGCGAACCTCTGGAGTGCGTGGCGACCCGCCGCGCGCCCGTTTTGCATATGTGGGGGAAGTGATGGCCGAGCGGGCAAGTGCCGCGCCGAAGGCCGCCAAGCCTGCCGCAGCTGCGGCGCGGACAAAGACTAATAATAGTGCATCTGGCACAACAAGCCCCAAAGTGCTCCCGGCCGCCTCGCGGTCGACCAGCGCGAAGGGCGGTGTCGGCGCGGTCGGGGCCCCCACGAAGACCGCGGCACGCAAGACGGCGACGACGGCGAAGATCGCCCCGCCGAAGGCGGCACCGGCCCGGGCCGATGCCAACGCGAGCAAGGTCACCCCAACCAAGGTCACCCCAACCAAGGTCAGCCCCAGCAAGGTCAGCCCCAGCAAGGTCGGCCAGGCCAAGGTCGCCCCGGCTGAGCTCAGCCCGGCCAAGGCGGCGTCGGTCAAGGCAGCGCCGGTCAAGGCGGCGAGGGGCGCTGAGGCTAAGGGCGCGGAGGCCAAGGGCGGGGCACTCAGGGACTCGGCCGGTTCAGCAGGTAAGGATCAGGCGGGCAAGGATTCGGCGGGCAAGGGCGGCGCGGCGAAGGGCGCCGGGACAAGGAGCGGTGCGGCCGCGAAGGCGACGCCGGCCGCGAGCCGGTCCGCCGGCACGAAGACTGCCGCGCCGGCCGCCGGCAAGGAATCGGCCAGCAGGGCCGTCGCCAGCAAGTCCACCGGCACGAAGGCGGCGGGAAGGACGAAGGCGAAGGCGGAGCCGGCCAAGGCGGTGGATTCGCCCCGCACGGCTGCCAGCACACGGGCCAGCGCCACCGGCAAGACAGCCGGCACTAGCAAGACGGCCAGCGCTACCAAGGCTGCCGGCGCTGTCAAGGATTCCGGCGGGGAGACCGCCGGCCGGGCTGGCGCCGCGAAGCCGGCGGGCGGCGCGGGTACCACCAAAGTGAACGCCGGTCGGACCGCGGCGCGGGCGAAGACCTCGGCCACCGGGGCGGACCCTGTGACGCCCGAGAGCACGCGTTCGCTTGTCCATGAAGCCACGGCCGACAAGGCCGGATCCGTGTCCGCGGACACGGACGCCCGTACCGCCACCGCCACCGCGGGGCGGCAGGGCAGCGATGCCGCCGCGTCCTCCGACGCAGCGGCAGCGGGTTCGTCGCGCCGGCGTACCAGCGCCGGGGGCAACCCGCCCACCTCCGACCAGGCACCGCCGATCGCCGCGGGGAACGCGGCCGAGGGAGCGACGATGGCGAAGCCAGCCGACACCAGGACGACCGTGACCAAGCCAGCAACGACGGCCACCGAGGCCAAGGCCACCAAGGTGGCCCCCAAGACCAGCCGCAGCGCAGCGGAGACCGAGAAGATCAGGGCGGCTCTGGCCGCGCGCCGGGACGAGTTGCGCGAGGAGTACGACTCGACCGTCTCCGAGCTGGCCGAGTTGCAGCGCGACCGGCTCACCGACTCGGCCGGCGACGACCAGGCGGACACGGGTACCAAGACGTTCGAACGGGAGCAGGAGATCTCCCTCGCCAACGGCATCCTGGAGCGCATCACCCAGGTGGAGCGGGCGCTGGAGCGCCTCGACGAGGGCAGCTACGGCTGGTGCGAGCGGTGCGGCAACCCGATCCCGGTCGAGCGCCTGGCCGCGTTCCCGTCCGCTACCCTCTGCGTGTCGTGCAAGCAGCTGGAGGAGCGCCGCTGACGCAGCACCACCGGCGGTCGCAGGGGATGGCGAGGTGGCCGTGAGCGGACCAGTCGAGGAGGCGGCCCCGGTGGCCACCACTCCGCCGGGTACGGCCCGACCGCCGGCCAGGTTCACCGGCGGGGCGCTGGGCGCGCTGCTCACGGTCGCCGCGATGGTCCTCACCGCCGACATCGTGACCAAGCAGCTGGCCGTCGCGAAGCTGACCGGGCACCAGCCGGTACGGCTGCTCGGCGGCCTGCTCTACCTGGACCTGTTCCGCAACGGTGGGGCCGCGTTCAGCCTCGGTACCCGGCTCACCTTCGTGTTCCCGCTGGTCACGCTCGCCGTCGTGGGCTGGATCGGGTGGCTGGCCACCCGGCTGCGCTCGGTCGCCTGGGCGGTCGCGCTGGGCCTGGTGCTGGGCGGCGCCCTGGGCAACTTCGCCGACCGGGTCTTCCGGGCGCCCGGATTCCTGGTCGGTCATGTGATCGACTTCGCGAGCCTGTTCGGGCCGAACGGCGTGCACTGGCCGATCTTCAACGTGGCCGACGCGTCG
Organism: Rugosimonospora sp.; assembly: GCA_035278125.1. Classification (GTDB taxonomy): domain Bacteria; phylum Actinomycetota; class Actinomycetes; order Mycobacteriales; family Micromonosporaceae; genus DATEJJ01. The sequence continues at coordinate 1,481 of DATEJJ010000389.1, read as the reverse complement.
CTGTCCTGCGGGGTGGTGCTGGCGGTACTGCTGGAGCTGCTCGGCCGGCGGCGCGACGGTACCCGGGTCCGGGCCAAGGGCGTGGACACTGGTACCCGTGACGAGTCTTAACGGCGCCGACCGGCGGTCCCTGCCGGTACCGGACGGGCTGGACGGGATGCGCCTCGACCAGGTGGTGTCCCGCCTGTTCGGGCTGTCCCGTACCGCCGCCGCCGCACTGGTCGAGGCCGGTGACGCGGTGGTCGACGGGTACCCGCGCCCCAAGTCGGACAAGGTGACCGCGGGCTCGTGGCTGGAGGTGACCCTGCCCCCGGCACCGGTGGCGCCGGCCGCCGCGGCGCCGAGCGCGGTACCCGGCCTGCGCGTCGTGTACGCCGACGGGGACATCGTGGTGGTGGACAAGCCGGTCGGGGTGGCCGCGCACCCCAGCCCGGGCTGGAGCGGACCGACCGTGACGGGCGGGCTGGCCGCGATGGGCCAGACGATCGCCACCAGCGGGGCGGCCGAGCGCCAGGGTGTGGTGCACCGGCTGGACGTGGGTACCACCGGGTTGATGGTGGTGGCCAAGAGCGAGCGGGCGTACAGCGTGCTGAAACGGGCGTTCAAGGCGCGCGAGGTGGACAAGCGGTACCACGCGTTGGTCCAGGGCCACCTCGACCCGCTGCGCGGCACCGTGGACGCGCCGATCGACCGGCACCCGGGGCACGACTACAAATGGGCCGTGGTGTCCGGCGGCAAGCCGAGCGTCACGCACTACGACACGATCGAGGCGTTCCCGGCGGCCAGCCTGGTGGACGTGCGCCTGGAGACGGGGCGTACCCACCAGATCAGGGTCCATTTCGCGGCGCTGCGCCATCCGTGTGTGGGTGACCTGACCTACGGCGCGGATCCCACCCTGGCCGCCCGACTGGGTTTGAGCCGGCAGTGGCTGCACGCGCGCGCGCTCTCGTTCCTCCACCCGGCCACCGGTGACGAGGTCACCTTCGTCAGCGAGTACCCCGACGACCTGGCCGGCGCGCTGCGCATCCTACGGTCCTAGCGCAGGTCAGATAGCACATACCCGAAAGTGGGGGCAAGACCAACTCGCGGGTGGAACTCCTTACCGTCATGGGACGCTCGTCGCACCAGCCATCCGGACCGCGCGAAGAAATGACCGGACATGGGAGAGTAGGAAGAGCGTGTCTGTCGCCCGTAGGCTGTGGGGCGGCAGCCGCTGGGAGGAGTGGGTAGCGTGGATCGCGCCGAGGCCGGGTGGGGCCATGCCGAGCCGCCTCCGCGCTGGCGTACCCTCCTCGACCGCGCCCTGCTAGGCCGCCCCGACGAGGATGACGAGCCGGCCCTGCCGCCGGCTCGTGTGGTTGGTGACCGTGCTCCGATGGCCGACGTGGAGGCGGTGGGCCGGCGCCGCAGGCCCGGTGGCGACCCCCGCCCGCTGGACCCGCGCCCGCGCGACCCGCGCCCCTTGGAGCGCCCGCTGGAGG
>DATEJJ010000388.1:0-9197 GCA_035278125.1 Rugosimonospora sp. | reverse complement strand
GGCGGTGTCGCTGCTCGACCTGCCGCCGCTGGACCGGCCGGTGGCGCCACGCGACGTGACCGGGCCGGTGGCGCTCGCGGCGGTGGCGACGATCCCGATGTACCTGGGCGCGGCGGTGCGCTACTACCTGCTGCACCGGCGCCGGCCGGCGGCCATGCTGATCAGCATCGTCACCGCGTTCACCCTGCTGGCCGAGGCGATGCTCGCGGTCACGCTGGCGGACAAGTGGCACCTGTCCTGGTGGGAGTGGCACCTGCTGCTCACCGCCGCGTTCGTGTTCGTGGCGTACAGCGCCTACGTGCAGTACGGGCGGGAGGGGTCGAGTGCCGGGCTGTTCGACGCGATCACCCTGGCGCAGACCGGCCGGGACGTCCGCGCGCAGTACGAGGCGGCGCTGGAGGACCTGGTCAGCGTGCTGGAGCGGCGGGAGCGTACCGGCGGTGACCCGGCCGTGGCGGCCGGACTGGGCGAGCGGTTCGGGCTGACCGAGGGGCAGCGCGCGGTACTGGACCGGGCGGGTGCGGCGCTGGCCGCGGAGCGCGGGCTGTCCCGCCGGCTGGCCGCGCTGGTGGCCGTCGGCGAGCAGGCCCGGCTCGGCCTGTCCGACGAGCAGTTCCTGGACCGGGTACTGGCCGAGGTCCGGCCCGCCTACGGCGACGTGCGGGTCGAGCTGGGCGGCCAGGTCCACGGCGGCCACCCGCTGACGGTGAAGGGGCGGGTCGCCGGCGTGCTGCGGGCACCCCAGGCCACCAGCGAGCGCGACGCGGACCTGCTGGCCACGCTGGCCAGCCAGCTGTCCATCGCGCTGGAGAACGCCCGGCTCTACCGCGAGCTGGAGACGCTGTTCCGCCGGTACCTGTCGCCGGACGTGGCGGCCGCCCTGCTGGCTGACCCGGACCAGGCCGCGCTCGGCGGCTCGGTGGTCGAGGTGACCGCGCTCTTCGCCGATCTGCGCGGGTTCACCACGTTCTCCGAGGCGGTCGCGCCGGGCGAGATCGTGCGGATGCTGAACCGGTACCACGGGGTGGCGGTGCCCTGCATCCTGGACAACGGCGGCACCATCGTGCAGTTCGTCGGCGACGCGCTGCTGGCCCTGTTCAACGCGCCGGCCCGGCAGCCGGACCACGCGCACCGGGCGGTCCGCGCGGCGCTGGCGATGCAGGCGGCGGTGGACGCGATCGCCGAGCGGGAGCCGGACTGGCCGCGCTTCCGGGTGGGCGCCAACACCGGCCCGGCCCTGGTCGGCAACATCGGCAGCGAGGCGCTGCGCGGGTTCAACGCGATGGGCGACGCGGTGAACGTGGCCGCCCGGCTGCAGGGGCTGGCCGAGCCGGGGCAGGTGGTGGTCGGCGAGGCCACCCTGCGCGCGGTGGGCGCGGCGGTACGGGCCCGGCCGCTGGGCGACCTTGCCGTCAAGGGTCGGGTGCAGCCGGTACGGGCGTACGTGGTGACCGGCCATGCGTAGTGCCGGCGACTTCTGGGAGCTGCTCACCCCGGACGAGGCGGCCGAGCTGGAGCGGCGCGGCACCCGGCGGCGGTACCGGCGGGGTGCGGTGATCTTCCGCGAGGCGGAGCGCGGGCGGGCGGTGGTGGTACTGCTGGCCGGGCGGGTCAAGATCACCAGCAACACGGCCAGCGGTACCGAGGTGGTGCTCGCGGTACGCGGGCCGGGCGCGCTGCTCGGCGAGCTGTCCGCGCTCGACGGGGGTGCGTACTCGGCGACGGTACAGGCGCTGGAGCCGGTGACCGCCCTGGTCACCCCGGTCGCCGAGTTCAGCGCGTACCTGCAGGCGCGCGGGCGGGTCGGGTACCTGCTGATGCGCATGCTGGTGGGCCGGCTGCGCGACGCGGACCGCAAGCGGATCGAGTTCGGCGCGCACGACACCACCGGGCGGGTCGCCGCGCGCCTGCTGGAGCTGGCCGAACGGTTCGGGCAGCCGTCCCCGGAGGGCATCACGATCGCGCTGCCGCTGTCCCAGGACGAGCTGGCCGGCTGGACCGGGGCGTCCCGCGAGTCGGTGAGCAAGGCGCTGGGCGCGCTGCGCGGCGAGGGCGCGATCCGCACGAGCCGGCTGCGCGTGGTGGTACGGGACGTGGAGAAGTTACGGCAGCGCGTTACCCGTTAGAGTGACACATCGTGGACTTCCGGCTTCTCGGGCCGGTCGAGGTGGAGCTGGCCGGCACCCGGGTACCCGTCGCGCGCCGGCAGGAGCGCTGCGTGCTGGCGATCCTGCTGCTGGAGGCCGGCCGGCCGGTGACCGCGGAGCGGCTGGCGGAGCTGACCTGGGCGGGTGACCCGCCGCCCGCGGCGCGGGACGTGGTGGCGACGTACACCTCCCGGCTGCGCAGCGCGTTGAACAGTGCCGGCGGCGAGGAGGCCGGCGTCCGGCTGTACCGGCGGGACCAGGGCTACGTGATCGACGTGGACCCGGAGCGGGTGGACGCGCACCGGTTCGCGCAGCTGCTGGAGCGGGCCCAGGCCACGCCGTCCCCGGCCTGCCGGGCCGAACTGCTGCGCGAGGGGCTGGCGCTGTGGCGCGGCCCAGCGCTGGCCGACATCGGCCCCGAGGTGGTCCGCGAGCGGCTCGGCGCCCGCCTGGAGGAGCTGCGCCGGGTCGCGCTCGACCTGCGTATCGCCGCGGATCTGGCCGCCGGCCGGCATGCCGAGCTGGTCGGTGAGCTGACCGAGCTGGCCGCCCGCTCCCCGCTGGACGAGCGGCTGGCCGCGCACCTGATGCTGGCGCTGTACCGGACCGGGCGGCAGCACGAGGCGCTGCAGGCGTACCGCACGGTGTACCAGCGGCTGCGCGACGAGCTGGGCCTGGACCCGGGCGCCGAGCTGCAGCGGCTGCACGCCGCGATCCTGCGCGGGGACGAGAGCCTGGACGCGGTGGAGGAGCCCGCTCCCGTGGTCGCCGAGGAGGCGCCGCCCCGCCCGGCACCGCGCACCTTGCCCCGGGACATCTCCGACTTCACCGGCCGGGACGAGATCATCGCCGAGCTGCGCCGGGCGGTACCCGACGGGGACCCGCGCGCCGGCACCGCCCCGGTGATCGTGGCCATCGACGGGATGGCCGGGGTGGGCAAGACCACGCTGGCCCTGCACCTGGCCCACCAGCTGGCCGAGCGCTGCCCGGACGCGCAGCTCTACCTGGACCTGCACGGGCACAGCGCCCGCGCGCCGCTGGAGCCGGCCCGCGCGGTGGACACGCTGCTGCGGCAGGTGGGGGTACCGGGTGACCGGATCCCGGAGGCGCTGGAGGAGCGGGTCGCGCTGTGGCGCAGCGAGCTGTCCGGCCGGCGCACCCTGCTCGTGCTGGACAACGCGGCCGGCAGCGAGCAGGTGATCCCGCTGCTGCCCGGCCAGCCGGGCTGCCTGACCCTGATCACGAGCCGGCGGCGGCTGTTCGGGCTGGACGGGGTACGCCCGGTGTCGCTGGACGTGCTCACCGCGGACGAGTCGGTCGGGCTGCTGGCCCGGGTGGTGGGCGAGCGGGTGGGCGAGGATCCGGCGGCGGCGCACGAGGTGGCGGCGCTGTGCGGCAACCTCGCGCTGGCCCTGCGGCTGGCCGCCGCGCGGCTGGTACACCGGCCCAGCTGGCAGGTGTCCGACCTGGCCGAACTGCTGCGCCAGTCCAGCCCGGTGCGGTACGACTTCGCCGCCGAGGGGCGTACCGTCGCGTCCGCGTTCGCGCTGTCGTACCAGCACCTCAGCTCGCCGGCGCAGCGGATGTTCCGGCTGGTGGGGCTGCAACCCGGCCCGGACGTGGACCTGCGCGCCGCGGCCAGCCTGGCCGAGCTGCCTAAGCCGGTGGCGCGCAGCCTGCTCGACGAGCTGGTCGACTCGCACCTGCTCCAGGAAGTGACGCCGGGCCGGTACCGGCTGCACGACCTGCTCCGCGAGTACGCCCGGGACCTGGCCGCCTCCAGCGACCCGGACGCCGAGCGGGACGCGGCGCTGCGCCGGCTGGTCGCGTACTTCCTGCACGCGGCGCAGCGCGCGGTCGTGTACTTCGAGACCACCCCGCCCCGGCTGCACCCCGACTCCGGACCGCCCCCGCCCTCGGTACCGGCGTTCACCGACCCGGCGCAGGCGCAGGATTGGCTGGAGGCGGAGTACGGCAACCTGCTCAGCCTGGCCCGGTACGCGGCCCGCCGGCGCTGGCACCGGGACACCTGCCAGCTGACCCGGGTGATCTGGTGCTACCAGTACCGGCGCGGGTACAACGACGACTGCCTGGAGCTGCACGACCTGGCCATGGCCGGGGCGTACTCGCTGCGCGACGACCACGCGATCGCGCAGGTGTACAACTACCGGGCCTCGGTGCACTGGCGGCTGGGGCGGCTGACCGCCGCCCTGGACGACCTGTCCGACGCGGTGGCGTACAGCCGGGCCTGCGGCGACCGCCGGTCGGAGGCGGTGGCGCTGCAGAACAGCTGCCGGGTGCTCAAGCGGCTGGGCCGGTACGCGGCGTCCAGCACCGCGGCCCAGCACGCGGCCGAGGCGTTCCAGGACCTCGGCGACCGGCTGAACACCTCGATGTCCCTGACCGAGGCGGCGGAGATCGACATCCTGATGCACCGGTACAGCACCGCGGTGGCCACCTGGCGGTCGCACCTGCGGCTGGCCCGGGAGAGCGGCAACCTGATCCAGCGCAGCATGGCCCTGCTCAACCTGGGCGCGGTCGAGCTGCGCCGGGGCCGGCCGGCGGTGGCCGCCCGGATGCTGCGGCGCGGGCTGTCCCTCGGGTACCTGCCGTCCCCGCCGATGATCGCGGAGGCGATGAACAACCTCGGCTCGGCCTGCCGGGAGCTGGGCGACCTCGACGCGGCGCTGCGCCACCACAGCGAGGCGCTGGTCACCATGCGCGACTTCGGCGACCGGGCCGGGGAGAGCGAGGTGCGCATCGCGTACGCGACCACGCTGCGGGCGGCCGGCGACGACGCGGCGGCACTGGCCCAGTACCGGCAGGCGCTGGCCCTCGCGGAGCAGGTGCGCGCCCGGTACGAGCAGGCGAACGCGCTGCGCGGGCTGGCCGGCACGCTGGCCCGTACGGACGAGCGCGCCGCCGGTGAGTACCGGCGGCGCGCCCGCGATCTGTTCGTCGAGCTGGGCCTGCCCGAGAAGGACGAGTTCCCGCTCCCGGCCCTGACTCCCTGATCCTCACGGGAGGAGCGGCCTCCGGCCGCACCGCCTGCGTCAGCTTGTCTTCTGGGTCAGGTCGTAGATCGTCTGCCCGCCGACCGTGATGGACTTGAAGTGCGCGGTCACCCAGCTGGTGATCTCGTTGTTGCCGCCGCCCGGTCCGCCACCCATGCCGCCACCGGCGATGTAGTAGTGGATCAGGCCCTGCGACACGTACGACTCGAACTGCGCCAGCGTGGGCGCCGGGTCGCTGCCACTGAAGCCGCCGATCGCCATGATCGCGGTACCGCTGGACAGCTCCAGGGGCGCGGCGGTCTGCGAGCCGACGGTGGCCGCGGCCCAGCGGGTCTTGCTCGCCTTCAGCAGGGTGACCAGCGCGCTGTTGCTGGACCCCTGGTCCCCGCCGAACCCGCCGCCGCCGAACGACGGCCGGTTCTGCGTCCCGGTCGACGTCCCGGTGGAGGTGGACCCGGAGCTGCTGGAGCTCTGCCCCGGCGGCGTGCCGCCACCAAAGTTGCCCCCACCGACGTTGCCCCCACCGACGTTGCCGCCGCCCGGGCCGCCACCGCCGCCGAAGCCGCCCATGCCGCTGCCGGACGGGCCGGACGTGGGGATGGAGCCGGAGTGCGGCTGGGACGCGGTGGCCGCCGCGTACGCCGTGCTGCTGGCCAGGCCGACCACCACGGCCAGCGTCGCGACCCCGAGCGCCACCCGGCGGGACAGCCGGGCACCGAGCACCAGACCGGCCGCGGCCAGCGCGCCCACGATCAGCACGGCGTACCGCAGCTCGGGGTGCCAGCTGGCGGTGCGGGCCAGCAGCACGTAGTCCCACAGCGCGGTCACCCCGACCACGGCGGCGAGCAGGCCGCGGGCCAGCAGGTGGCGGCGCTCCCGCCACAGTTGCACGCCCACGATGGCCAGGACCGCGGCGATCGGCGGTGCCAGCACGACCGTGTAGTAGGGGTGCATGGTGCCCTGCATGTAGCTGAAGACCAGGCCGGTCACGAGCAGCGAGCCGCCCCACAGGATCAGCGAGGCGCGCAGCCGGTCGGTGCGCGGCGCCCGCCAGGTCAGCCACAGGCCGGCGCCGAGTGCCAGCAGCGCCGCGGGCAGCAGCCAGGAGATCTCGGTGCCCATCGCGGTGCCGAACAGCCGGGTGATGCCGGTCGCGCCGCCGAAGCCGGTGTTGCCACCGCCGCCGCCACCACCGCCTCCGCCACCGCCGTTGCCCGAGCCGCCGAAGATCCGACCCAGTCCGTTGTACCCGAAGGCCAGGTCCAGCACGCTGTTGTTGGTGGAGCCACCGATGTACGGGCGGCTTGACGCCGGCCACAGCTCCACGGCCGCCACCCACCAGCCGGCGGCCACCAGCATCGCGAGCACACCCGCGCCCAGGTGCAGCAGCCGGCGGCGCACCGAGGTCGGCGCGGCGATCAGGTACATCAGGCCGAAGGCGGGTAGCACCAGCAGCGCCTGCAGCATCTTGGTGAGGAAGCCGAACCCGATCAGCGAACCGGCCAGCACGATCCACCGGGTGGACGCGGCCTCCACCGCGCGCACCATCGCGTACGAGGCGGCGACCAGCAGCAGGGTCAGCAGCGCGTCCGGGTTGTTGAAGCGGAACATCAGTACCGCCACCGGGGTCAGCGCCAGCGCGGCGCCCGCGAGCAGGCCGGCCACCGGACCGGCCCAGCGGCGTACCGCGGCGTAGAGCAGCCCCACCGCGGCCACGCCCTCCAGCGCCTGCGGGGCCAGCATGCTCCAGCTGGAGAAGCCGAAGATGCGGCCGGACAGCTCCATCACCCACAGCGAGGCGGGCGGCTTGTCCACCGTGATGAAGTTGGACGAGTCGAGCGAGCCGAAGAAGAACGCCTTCCAGCTCCTGGTACCCGCCTGCACCGCCGCCGCGTAGAAGCTGTTGCCGTTGCCGGAGGCGGACAGCCCCCACAGGTACAGCACGGCGGTACCGGCGAGCAGGAGCAGCAGGGCCGGCCGGATCCAGCGCGGTTGCCGGTCGTGGCGCCGGTGTGCCGGGCCGGGTGGTGCCGCGCTGTCAGGACGCGGCAGGGTCATGGTTGCCATGTGCGGGTAACTCCCTCTGGTGTGGACTGTCGCGTGTGGATAGTCAGCGGGCGTGGCGGCCGGTGTGGCGGAACACCCAGGCGCGCATCAGCACGAACCGCAGCACCGTTGCCAGCAGGTTCGCCAGCGTCAGCACGGTCAGCTCGACCAGGCGCGGCGGCTGGACGCTGACCGCGCCGAGCAGCGCCAGGCTGCCACTGGTCAGGGTCAGCCCGAGCGCGAAGATGAACAGCCCCTGGAACTGGTGGCGTACGGCGGCGGCCGGGCCGCGTACCCCGAAGGTGAAGCGCCGGTTCAGCGCCGTGTTGCCGATCGCGGTCAGCAGCAGCGCCACCAGGTTCGCCGGCTGCGCGCCAATCCCGGTACGCAGCAGCGCGTACAGCAGCAGGTACGCGACCGTGCTCGCGACGCCGATGGCACCGAACCGCAGCAGTTGGCGACCCATCCCCGCCGGCACCCCGGCCAGCAACGGCTCCCGGCCCAGATCCTGGCGCAGCTGCCGCAGCGGGATCGCCCCGGTGGCCAGGCCGCGACCCAGGCGCCACACGCCCTTCAGGTCGGCGACCGCGGTGGCCACGATGTCCACCCGGCTGTCCGGATCGTCCACCCAGTCCACCGGTACCTCGTGGATGCGCAGCCCGGCCCGCTGCGCCAGCACCAGCAGCTCGGTGTCGAAGAACCAGCCGGTGTCCTCGACCAGCGGCAGCAGCCGTACCGCCACGTCCCGGCGGATCGCCTTGAAACCGCACTGCGCGTCGGTGAACTTCGCCGCGAGGGTACCCCGCAGGATCAGGTTGTAGCAGCGGGAGATGAACTCGCGCTTGGCCCCGCGTACCACCCGCGAACCGCGGGACAGGCGCGAGCCGATGGCCAGGTCCGAGTGGCCGGTGATGAGCGGGGCCACCAGGGGCAGCAGCGCGGCCAGGTCGGTGGACAGGTCCACGTCCATGTACGCCAGCACCGCCGCCGGCGACGCGGACCAGACCGCGCGCAGCGCCCGCCCGCGCCCCTTCTCCGCCAGCCGTACCACGCCCACGTGCGGCAGTTCGGCGGCCAGCCGGGCGGCGACCGCGGGAGTCGCGTCGGTACTCGCGTTGTCCGCGATGGTGATCTGGAACGGGTACGGGAAGCTCTCCGTGAGGTACCCGTGCAGCCGGCGTACGCACGGCTCCAGGTCGGTCTGCTCGTTGTATACGGGAACGACGACATCCAGCAGAGGGCCGCCCGGTGCCGGGCGGCCCTCGCTCAGACGCGGCTGCGGGAGTGTCACTGTGGTCATGTCTCCACAGTCGACGGTCGCGCTGTCGCTACCTTGTGTCATTCCTGTGCTGTTGCTGTCAACCGCCGGCCGGCTGGCTGAGGTCGTACACGGTGGTCCCGCCGACCGTCGTCGCGGTGTAGTGCGCCGCCACCCAGCTGGCGATCTGCGCGGCGTCGTTGCTGCCGCTGCTGCTCTGCATCAGGCCGCCGCCGATGAAGTAGTGCACCTTCTTGGCCGCCACGTACGCCTGGAACTGCGCCAGCGTGGGTGCCGGGTCGCTGCCGTTGAAGCCGCCCAGCGCCATCACCGGCTTGCCGGTGGCCAGCTGGTACCCGGCCGCGTTGTTGGAGCCGACCGCGGCCGCCACCCAGGTGTACCGGCCGGCGTTCTGCTTCAGCAGGGCCACCAGCTGGCTGCTGGGCGTCGTCGCGTCGAGCAGCCCGCCCATGCCGCCACCGCCGCCGGGTCCGCCGTTGCCCTGCCCACCGGAACCCTGCCCGCCGCCCGGGAAGCCACCCTGCAATCCCCCTTGTGCCGTGCCGCCTTGAGCAGTGCCCCCTTGAGCAGTGCCCCCTTGTGCCGTGCCGCCTTGAGCCGTGCCGCCGGGGAAGCCGCCCTGGGCATTGCCGCGGAAACCACCACCGCCGCCCGGAAAACCGCCCCGCCCGCCGCCGGGCCCGCCGAACGCGCCCGCCACGCTGGGCCCGG
>DATEJJ010000387.1:0-59254 GCA_035278125.1 Rugosimonospora sp. | reverse complement strand
GACGAGATGGTTGAGGATTAGGAGGGTGGGCGCACGGCCGGCCCCACATTCCCGATGGGAGGGTGGGATCGTGTGGCAGCCGACCCGACCATGCTGACTACCTCGGAGGCACCGGTACCTACCGTACCCTTCGGTACGGTGCATAGACTCTTACGGCTTCGGGATCAGGTGTTCGAGTGCGCTGGCGAGGAGCGGGCCGATCTGGGCCAGGCCGGCCGGCCGCAGCATGTCGACGGGCTCGCAGCCGACCGGGTGCCGGTGTATCTCACCGTCCACATAGGGCAACCAGGACTGTGTCGCGTGTGGACGGGTGCAGAACAGCAGAGGTTCGCCGGCGAATCTGGCGGGTGTGTATTCGCGGGCCAGCCGCCGGCGGGTGGCGTACACGCCGCGTAGCCGGCGTGCCAGTTGCTGTTCGCTGAGTCCGGTGGCGGCGGTGGGCATGGCGGCGCGGTCGAGTGTGTCGGGTGCGTTCAGTGGGATGCTGTCCACTGTGACTTACCCAGTTCCACCTGGTACCCGTGCAGCTGGACCGGTTCGTCGATGCGTCCGAGAAGGTCCAGTTGCCCATCGGCGCGCCAGCGGACCAGGTCACCGGTACGGTACATGCGGGTGCCGGGTGGGCCGAGCGGGTCGGCGACGAACCGGCTGGCGGTCAGCGCGGGACGCGCGCGGTATCCGCGGGCCAGTCTGGGGCCCGCGACGTACAGTTCGCCGGGGATGCCGGGCGGTACCGGCCGCAACCGTCCATCGAGGACATACACCTGGGTCGCGGTGAACGGCCGCCCTATGGGTGGGCTGTCGGTGCCCTCGTACGGGTCGCTCATCGTGGTGAATACGGTGGCTTCGGTGGGGCCGTACACCCGGTGCATCCGGCGTTCGGCGGGCCAGTCGCTGAGCTGTCCGGGTGGGTCCGCTTCGGCACCCACCAGGACCGTACGCAAGGCCAGCTGCGCGGCGGTGTCCGGCGCGATCCGGGCGGCGTCCAGCAGCCGGTGGAACGCGGCCGGCGGCTGGCACAGGACGGTGACGCGCTCCCGGACCAGCATCCGCAGGAAGCTGTCCGGCGACCGGCTGACGTGCCGGGGCACCACGACGAGGCGGCCGCCGTGCAGCAGAGCGCCCCACAGCTCCCAGACGGACAAGTCGACGGTGTACGGGTGGAACAGCGCCCATACGTCATGGTCGTGGAAGGAGAACCCGTCGGTCCCGGTGAACAGCCGGCACATGGCCGCGTGCGTGGCGACGACGCCCGTCGAGGTACCGGTGGAGCCTTCGGTGTAGATGATGTATGCCGGGTGGCGGGGGTCCAGTCGTGTCGTGCGGTCCGCGTCGGTGACCGGACGGGCCGGGTACCGGCTCAGCTCCGCGCGGGTCCGGGAATTGTCAAGGATGAGCAAGGGGACCGGGGTGGGTGGCAGGCGGGGTGCGACCAGTTCGGTGGTCAGCAGCAGCGACGCACCGGTCTCGGTCAGCAGGAAACTAGTCCGGCTGGCGGGCAGGTCCGGGTCCAGCGGGAGGTAGGCGGCGCCGGACTTGAGCACCGCGAGGATCGCGATCACCTGCTCGACCGAGGGCGGCAGGGCCAGTGCCACCGTGCGCTCCGGACCGGCACCTGCGGCGATCAGCCGGTGGGCCAGCCAGTTCGCGGCCCGGTCGAGCTGGGCGTAGCTGAGCCGGTGCGGGCCGCAGGCCAGCCCGATCCGGCGCGGCGTCCGGGCGACCTGCGCGGCGAACAGATCCGGCAGGACGGCATCCGGGCCCAGCGCGGTGCCCGACGCGTTCGACTCGACGAGCACGCGGCGGCGCTCCTGCCCGCTCAGCAGGACCACCGCGCGGACGTCGATGTCCGGATCCGCGCGCAGTAACAGTTCCCACCCGGCCGGGTCACGGTCGCGAGGCTGCGCAGCCGGACGTCACGGTCGGCGGCGTACCGTGCCGAGGCACGGTACGCCGCCTCGTGCGCCACCAGCACGCGCAGCCGGGGGAGGGCGCGCGGCGGAGCGCTGCCGCCCTGCGCGAACGCGCTATAGACCCCTGCGACGCGACGGTTGAGCAGACCGGAGCCCAACCCGTCCGTGCTGATGTGGTGCACGCATTGGTCCACGTCGCCTCCGCACCTCTCCGGACCGCGTGTCGTATCAACACCGTACTGTACGGTACTGTCATCAGCTGGCGATACTCACTTCGTTGCGCTACACATCGCGGGAGTTGTGCACTCGACAGTGGAGGGTCCCGGAATCACCCGGGCAGAGGTGCCACGGGCGTAGCCGGAGCGCGGGTCGCGAGGATACCGATCGCGTCGATGACCAGCGTCCCTGCCACTACTTCGAGCGTGACCGTGTGCCGGCCCCCCGGTAGCCCGTGGAGGGCGAATGTCTGCTGGAAGTTGGTGGACGGTGTGGTCGGCTGGTTGGTTGCGATCAGTTGCCCGTCCATCCGGACGTTGAGTCTGGCGCTGCCGTCGTTGGCGCCGATGATGTCCAGGCCCGGGCCGGTGAAGGTGTACGCCAGGGTGGCGCCGGTGGTTTGGCTGGTCGAGGAGGAGCGTTGGTACTGGTACATGCTGCCGCCGTTGGCGTGGCGCCAGTTGCCGCCGTAGACGAGCTTGGTGGCGGGCGGATCGGCGAGGTCGTTCATCTCCAGGTTGTCCAGTAGTGCTGTGTAGTACGGTGGGTAGCCCGGTACCCGCTCGATCGTCAGGTTGTCGAACCGGGTGTAGTGGAAGCCGCTGGCGAGGTCGACGCGGCCGGACAGGTACGCGGCGGCGTCGCGCCAGGTGAATACCTGGGTGCCGTCGACGAGTCCGGTGACCTGGTTGCCGGCTACCCGGATCGCCAGCCGGTGCCATGCTGTCGGGTCGAAGCGGTTGAGGGTACCGCTGGAGATCGTGGTGCCGGTGCGGAGGAGTTGCCAGGTACCGTCGGATCCGAGCCGCAGCGCGTACGGGGTGCCGGTGAGGCTGTGCGAGTTCCCGCCGCCGGTGGAGCGTGCACCGATGGCCGCGTAGTTGTCGGCGGCCGGTCCGCGGTCGAAATGCACATCGACACGCGCCTGGTAGTTGGTCCACCGCAGATCACCGACGCCGGTGATCGGGTCGGCGCTGTTCCACGCGGCGCCGACCCCGGTCGTCGAGCGGTCCACCTGCTGGCGCAGTACGTAGTTCCCGTCGTGCGTGTGGACGGCTTCAAACGCACCGTTTCTGTCCCAGGTGTAGAGCGGGATGGCACCGGCGTCGCCGCCGCGGGAGTCGATGAAGCTTTCCCGCCGCCGCGTGACCACGCCGCCGGCGCCGATCACGGGCACGGTCTTGTGGCGGTAGTCGAACCCGTCGGCCCAGAGCACGCCGTGTCTCGGGTCGGCGTCCAGCACCGTGCGCTGGCCCTCGGTGGGCAGCGGCGCGGTCCACGCTGGGTCGCGGGTGACGTCGAGCGAGGTGACGGTGACGATGGAGTACGGCTTGATCTCGACGGTGTCGGCGCCGGGCGTGAGGTCGCCGATGTGCTTCTTGTAGTTGGCGTTGAAGACCTCGCCGGTATGCGCGGCTCTGGTCTCCCAGACGGCGAGCCTGCGGTGCGGGCCGAGGTGGAACCCGGTCGGCGTGATCCGGTAGGTCTTCGGATGCTCCGAGTCGTTGACGATCACCGTCGAGAAACCGGTCGCGTCCGGCGCCGCCATGGTGATGTAGTCGGGCAGGCCGTTGCGCCCGACGACGGGGTTGGTGCCGGTGGCGGTGGAGGCGCTGGCCTGTGGGATGAACCGCCAGATCCCGGCGGTGTTGGTGTCGTTCTCCCATCCGGCCACCGCGAAGCTGGTGAAGTGTTGCAACACGGCCAGTCCCGCGTCGTAGTGCATCCACCCCGACCACGGGTCGCGGGCGGAGACGAGTTCCTTGAAAGCGTACTGGCCGCCCTCGTAGAACGAGCCGATCGCCGGTTGGTAGATGAAGTGTGTCCGCCGCGACAGCACGAAGCCTTTGATGATGGTGTTGGCCATCTCCAGCGCGCTGCCGGTTCCGCCGATGCCGGTACCCGGTACCGTCGGATCGGTCGTGTTGTTGTTGGGTCGGAACGACGAATTGCTGAACGTGGCCTGCGCCTCGCTGTTCCAGACCTCCTTGTCGTACTGCTCGGCCAGCCGCGTGAAGTCGTTGCCGCTGTCGTCGTTGGTGTTGTAGTGGTAGCCGGCCACCGCCACAGCGTCGCGCAGGTCGGCATCGTTGACCATCGAACTGCCGAAGCTACCGATGCCCGCCTCGTCGGAGATGACAACCTTGATCCGGTGGTAGAGATTCGCTTCGCCCGACCGGAAACCGGCCAGCGCGGGATCGTCGCCGACGTACCCGGTGGTGTCGGTGCGCACCAGGTTCGCGTACTGCTTCGTCCACCTGAGGTCGGGCGTGGATTCGTTCACACCGGGGTCGACGTAGTCGACCATGTAGCCGTACTCGCGGTAGGCCGCGAGGATCGTGTTCTTGTACCACGTGTAGATCTTGTCATTGGTGTTCGCCCAGGCGGGCGCGTTCCAGCGGAGGATGCTGACCTTGAGGTTCGGGTTGACTTTCCTGGCGTCGGCGGCGAGTTGGAAGCCTGGATCCCGGGTCACGTTCGCCGGTTCCGTTTCCCAGCGCATGGTGGCTGGGTCCGGTCCGGTGGAGTTGTTGCGGTCGTTGCCCATCTCAATCTTGACGTGGGTCATGATGGGGTGTTCCCCGCCGAAGAGGATCCGTAGGAGCTGCGCGTACTGGTCGGGGTGCTGTGCCTTGTAGTCCATCAGCAGCGCACTCGTGCTGTTCGCGCTCAGCGTGCCGAAGCCCTTGAAGGTCAGGCCGTTGACGTTGGTGGCGGCAATCTCGCTGGCGTTCACGGTGACGTCGATTGTCGCGGGGTCAGCGGCCGCAACCGCGGGCGCGGCGAGGATCAGGTGGGACGGCGCGAGCATGCCGCACACGAGCAGCCCTGCGGCAGCCGCGGTCCGCGGGCGCCTGCGGCTCATGGCGCCCCCCGATTCTGGTTGGTGGCGTGAACAGGCGGGTGACTGGCTTACCAGTAAATCGGTCGACGTGCGCCGGGGTCAATCATCACTTTGATAGATTTCGATCACATCTGATCGCAGGCGAGCCGATCGGAGCCCCCGTTTCGTGGCGCAACGGCAATTTCGAGGAAGGCTCGACCCGGGCACTTGCCGGACAGCCAGACGCGGCGGATCGGAAAGTTGCGGAGCAAGGATCGAACGGTCGTCGCCGGGTTGGGGTGGTCCGTAGGGTGGCGGGTTCGTTCCGGTCAGTCGGCGGGGTCGGTCGGGAATGGTGGCGGATGGGTTTGTCGAAGCTGGTTGTGGGACGGTGGGCATCGGGGTTCCAAGACGCCAATACTCGAACCGAGGTTGTCCAAACGGTCGCGGGGGTCGGCCACGCCAGGGTCATGGGGGTCGAATCTCAACCATGGGGGACAGATGACAAGCTCACGTGCCTGGCGCCTCCCCACTCTGACCGCGGTGGCGGTGCGAGCTGCGGATGCCACCGCCACGGGCGTCCTGGGCTTGGCGCTGACAACCGATGGTGACGTCCCCGGGCCGCACACGGCGATGCCGTACTACGCACGGCTGGTTCTCGCCGCGATGAGGGGCGCGCAAGAGCGGGGATACCTGCTCCTGACAATGCCGAGTTCGCTGTCCCCCTGGGTGTGGCTGAACACGCCGCTGGACGGTGTCATTCACACCGCACCGCAGCGCGACGATCGGATACGCGCAGTCCTGTTGAGACGGGGCATCCCGATCGTCAGCGAAGGGCGTCCGCCCGAGCCGGATCTGTGCGACGCCTGGGTGGAGGCCGACCATGCGTCGGCACTGCGGCTGCTGTTGGACCACATGGCGGACGCGGGGGCACTACGGATCGGTGTCACGCTGCCTACTCAGGACGACGACTATTCGCGGATCCTGCGGCACACCTATCACGCCTGGTGCGTCGAGCATCGACGCCCTCAACTGGTGGCCGATTATGCTCCGCTGCCGGACTGCGTCGCCACGGAGCAGGCGGCTGTCCACCAGTTGCTGAGTCGCGGTCCTGGACCGGACGCGGTCATCGGCGTGTACTCGGGCTCGGGATACATCATCCTTGCCGCGGCACGGGAGCACCGGTTGGAGGTTCCGCGGGACCTGATGGTGGGCTGTCTCAGCGAGGACTCGGACTATTCGGCCACGATCCCGCCGGTTACCACGGTCAGCATGCGGCCGGACGAGCGCGGCGTGGAGGCGGTCGACCTGCTGGTCTCCGTGATCAACGACCGCCGGGGGCTGAACCGGCGCAGGCGCGTCGAGCCGATGCTGATTGCCCGCCAGTCAACGGCCCGAGCGCGACCACGATGACTTCCGGCGCCACCAGCCGAACCGTCAACGCCCCCCAGGCCGACGAGCGGAGAGCCTGGGCCACCGTCCCGCTTCTCCCTCCTGCCCTACCCCATCCCCTCGGTATCTGACCGTCGTGCCGTGCGGCTACATCGTTGCCCTGATCGACGAGTCAGAGCTGAATCGTTGCTCGATTCGGTGGCGTGTCCGCGGGGGACAGGCCCGGCTGCTGCGATGCGTTGACGCGGCGCGGATACGACACGGTGCTCATCTCCCGGCCGGCGCTGCCGCCTCCTGTAGCAGCACTCTGCTGGGGGCGCCGACGGTGACCGCGGTGCTGACCGGCAGGTCAGGGTCGGACCGGTGTACCTGTTCGGCGGCGTGGGCGAGGATGGCCCGCCCGGCGGACTGCTGTGCCTCGACGACGTAGGGGAGTGTCGGCGCGACACCGAACTGGGGGACCGGGGTCAGTGCGTGGACCAGGCGCAGCGGCACGTGGCGGCGGCGGGCCTGCCACGCGCCGAGGGTGAGGGCGGCCAGCGCGTTGGTGGACCCGTCCACGCCGACCAGCACGGGCTTGTCTTTCATGGTGGACACCTGTCTGCGGGGTCAGAGGGTGGCGCTGGGGATGCCGGACGGCGTGTGGTGGGTGCCGGCCTTGTCGGTGCGGGGGACGGGGACCACGACGACGGGGGCGGTGGCGGTGCGGATGCAGGATTCGGCGACGGAGCCGAGTACCGCGTGGAACAGCCGGCCGTGGCCGTGGCTGCCCAGGACGAGCAGGTCGGCGTGGCAGACCGCCCTGGTGAGGATGTCGGGGGCCTCGCCGAAGGCGACCTCGGCGGTGACCTGTACCCGGAGGTTGTCCTCCAGTGCGGTGGTGACCTGGGTGTCGAGCATCCGCTGGACTGTTGTCTGCTTCTCCGGGTTGGTCATGCGGAACCCGTCGAGGTCCTGGAGGGTGTACGCGGTGACCGCGTGCACCGTGCCGCCGCGGGTGCCGGCCTCGCGGACGGCCCAGCGCAGGGCGCGGGTACCGCCCTCGGAGCCGTCGACCCCGACGACGATGCGGTAGCTGCTGCTCATGATGGCTCGCTCCCTCCTGATCAGGAGTACCTCCTCTGAGGTCCAGCCTCGCGTCCGCGCGCCACGGCGCGTAGGGGCACAAGTCCCGACCGTAGGGCCGGACAGCCCGGTGGGGCCGGGTGGCCGTGCGGTACGGGCCGGGCGGACCTGACCGGATCGCGGGGGTGGGTGTCTGCTGGGCGTGGAGGTGAACGTCATGGATGTTGCGGTGGTGTTCGAGAGCATGTTCGGCAACACGCAGGAGATCGCCGAGGCGGTAGCGGACGGGTTGCGCGGCGCGGATCCCGGGGCGCGGGTGACCGTACTGCCGGTGGCGCAGGCCACGCCGGACCGGATCGGTGGTGCGGCGTTGGTCGTCGGTGCGCCGACGCACGTTCTGGGCCTGAGCCGCACACCCACGCGGCGCAAGGCGATGGAGACAGCCGGTACCGGTGAGCCGCCGGCCGAGGTGGTGGAGTTCGGTGTGCGGGAATGGCTGGATACGTTGCCTGGCAAGGGGTCCAGGCGTGCGGCGGTGTTCGACACCCGGCTCGCGTCCCCGTTCGCGGGTGGCGCCGCCCGGCACATCGACAAGGGCCTGCGCCGGCACGGGTACACGATGGTGGCCAGGCCCAAGGGGTTCGTCGTGGACAGCGGCGAAGGACCGCTACGCGCGGGTGAGCACGAACGCGCGCGGACCTGGGGCGCCGACCTGGCACACCTGCTGGCGGGATGAGGACAGCGTGTGGTGATCGTCGATAGATAGTGAACTGAAACGAACCGGAGCAAATGAGACCAACCTCGACAACGCGTCCAGCTGTACGGATACTGCGGGTGCTGGGCGGCGATCGGGTGGAGGCCGGTGACGACTCGCCAAGGGTGGCGAACGGGTGCTCCGCTGTTGACATCGCCGTATTCACGTCGTTGATTCGGAGCATGGGAGACAACTCGACCGCTCGGCGTGTCGGCAGTACCCGGCGCGCGTTCCTGTCCGCCTCGGCCCTCGCCGCGGCGGGCATCCCCACGCTCGGCGGTGCCGGATCGGCCGCCGCCAACCCGCTGACCGGAACGAAGCCGGATCCGGGCCTGCGTGACCTGCTCACGCATGTCGACGCCAGGCGGATCGAGGCGACCGTGGCGCGGCTCGTCTCGTTCGGCACCAGGCACACCGCGTCCAGCCAGACCGACCCGGTGCGCGGCATCGGCGCGGCGACGAACTGGGTGTACGGCCAGTTGCAGGACGTCGCGGCCACGTCGCACGGTGCGATGACAGTGCAGAAGCAGACGTTCGTCCAGCCGGTCTCCAACCGCATCCCGGTACCCACCACGATCACCAACGTCATCGCCACGATCGCCGGCACCGCGTCCCCGCAGCGGTACTACGTCGTGACCGGCCACCTGGACTCGCGGGTGACCGACGTGCTGGACTTCACCAGCGACGCCCCCGGCGCCGATGACGACGGCTCTGGCGTCGCGGTCGTGCTGGAGTTGGCCCGACTGTTCGCCACCCGTCCCCGGTTCCCCGGCACCCTGGTGTTCGCCACCGTCGCCGGGGAGGAGCAGGGCCTGTACGGCTCGGCCTTCATGGCGCAGCAGATGGCGGCCGCCGGCGCGGACGTGCAGGGCATGTTCAGCAACGACATCGTCGGCGCCTCGCAGGCTTGGGACGGTACGAGGCCCGACCCGCACACCCTGCGGCTGTTCGTCGAGGGCATCCCGACCGCCGCGACCGCCGCGCAGATCTCGCTCATGCAGTCGGTGGGCGGCGAGAACGACGGCGCGACCCACCAGCTGGCCCGCTTCGTCACGCACGCGGCGCCCGTCGAACTGACCGGCATGAACGTGCGGGTCATCTGGCGGCGCGACCGGTACCTGCGCGGCAGCGATCACCTGTCCTTCCAGCAGCACGGCTACCCGGCGGCCCGGTTCACCGAGCCACGGGAGAACTTCAACCACGAGCACCAGAACACCCAGGTGGTGAACGGCGTCCAGTTCGGCGACCTGATCGACTTCGTCGACTTCGACTACATGGCGCGGGTCGCGAAGGTGAACGCCGCCGCCCTGTGGGGCCTGGCCACCGCGCCCGGCACGCCGAAGAACGTCAAGATTCACACGACTCCGCCCGGTACCCTGTCCGGCACCAACATCACGACGATTACCTGGGACCCGGGTACAGAGTCCAACCTGGTCGGGTACGAGGTGGTGCTCCGTGAGACGACCGCCGCCGACTGGACGAGCGCCATCAACGTGGGCGACGTGACAACGGTCGACCTGGACATCGCCAAAGACAACGTCCAGTTCGGCATCCGGGCTGTCGACTCCACCGGCCACCGCAGTCCCGTCGGCTTCCCCGTGGCAGCAGCGTAACGACGAATCGCCGGGGTGGACCCGGGAAGTCGGGCGGGTGGATTCTCAGGAGGGGGATCGTAGGCTCGGTGCATGCCGAGGAGCCGGATCGGGCTGTCCGCGATGGTGCCGTACCTGCGTGCGCACCGCAGGACGCTCGGTGTCGTCGCGCTGTTGTCGCTGCTGCGTGCCGCGGGGACGCTGCTGCAGCCGCTGCTGACCCGTACCGTGCTGAACGGGGTGGGGCATACCGCGGTGTGGGGGTGGGTGTGGCTGCTGGTGGGGGTACTGCTCGCGGCTGCCGCGTTGGACGGTGCGCGGGACTACCTGCTCGCGCGTACCGCGGAAGGGTTGGTGCTTTCCGCGCGGCGGCGGTTGACGGCTCATCTGCTGCGGCTGCCGATCCGCGAGTACGACCAGCGACGTACCGGTGACCTGTTGTCCCGGGTCGGCGCGGACACCACGTTGCTGCGGGCGGTGGTCACCGCGGGCCTGTTCGAGACCGCCACGGGTGTGGTGATGGTCGCGGGTGCCACGGTCGGCATGATCCTGATCGATCCGCTGCTGTTCGCGGTGACCGTGGCCGGTATCGCTGGCGGGCTGCTCATCTCGCTGCTGTTCGCCCGCCGGGTCCGGCCGGCCGCGAAGCAGGCGCAGATCCGGATCGGTGAGATGACCTCCGCGGTGGAGCGCGCGATCACGGCGGCGCGGACCATCCGGGCCAGCAACGCGCAGGCGCGGGAGACCGCCTCGGTGGTCGGCTCGGCGCAGGACGCCTACCGCGCCGGGATGCGGACCGCCCGGCTCAACGCGCTGGTCGGTCCGGCCGGCCAGATCGCTGTACAGGGTGCGTTCCTGCTCGTGGTGGGTGTCGGCGGCAGCCGCGTGGCGAATGGCACGATCAGTATCGGTGACCTGGTCGCGTTCATCCTGTTCCTGTTCTTCATGGTCATGCCGCTGGGCCAGGCGCTGAACGCGTACACCCAGTTGCAGACCGGGCTTGGTGCGCTGGAACGGATCGAGGAAATGTTCGACATCCCGGCCGAGGACGCCGCCGATGCCGTGGTACCGGCGGCGCGGGTGACCCGCCGGGGCATCGCCGTGGAACTGGACCGGGTGACCTTCGCGTACCCCGGTGGCGAACCGGTGCTGCGGGAGGTGAGTTTCGCGGTGCCGTACGGCACGCGTACCGCGCTGGTGGGTCCGTCGGGTGCGGGTAAGTCGACGGTGCTGGCTCTGGTGGAGCGGTTCTACGAGGTGGGTACCGGGACCGTGCGGGTGGGCGGGGTGGACATCCGTGACCTGTCCCGCGAAGAGCTGCGCCGCCACCTCGGGTACGTCGAGCAGGAGGCGCCCGTTCTGGCGGGGACTATCCGGGACAACCTCGCGCTGACCGTACCGGACGCGACCGACACCCAGATGCTGGCCGTCCTGGACACGGTGAACCTGTCCGACATCGTCGGGCGTACCCCGCTCGGGCTCGACGCCCCGGTCGGTGAGGGTGGGGTGCTGCTGTCCGGTGGCGAACGGCAGCGGTTGGCGATCGCCCGTACGCTGCTGGCCGCGCCGCCGGTACTGCTGCTCGACGAGCCGACGAGCAACCTGGATGCGCGCAACGAGGTGGCGCTGCGCCAGGCGATTGACGCGGTCGCGGCTGACCGTACCCTCCTGATCGTCGCGCATCGACTGTCCACTGTGGTCGACGCCGACCAGATCGTGGTCATGGACGGCGGGCGGGTGGTGGCGACCGGCCGGCACGCCGAGCTGGCGGACTCCAGCCCGCTGTACCGGGAGCTGGCCGCCTATCAGCTGCTCATCGGCGCGGGAGACGGGTAGTCACCTGGACGATGCAGGCGGGGTAGTCCTCGATGCGTATCTCGTGGACCGTCCGGTAGGTCGGCCACCGGTCCGCGTCACGCTCGCGCATCGACCAGATGTAGACGTCCGGCGCGGCACCCGGGTCGGCTTCGGTGAACCGGTCGTGCGGCAGGTACTGTAGCCATTCCGTCTCGATCGCGTTGGCCGCGACCGTGACCGGCCGGTCAGGAGACATACCCAGTTGGTCGGCGTGGGCGGCCAGCCACTCGGCCGCGGCCTTGTCGCACTCGCCCCAGTAGTCCAGCTCGTACCGGCCGACCGCGCCGGCGAAGCCGCCGACCACGGGGCTGAAGTAGACGTATTCGTACGGGTGCAGGCGCGCCATGCTGATGGCCGCCTCGGCCTGCCCGAACAGCGCCAGCCCGATGGCCGCGATGGTGACCTCCCGGCGCGCCTGGACCAGCCGTACCAACGCAAGAGCGGCCAGGAGCACCAGCCCCGGTACCGTGAACATGAAGTGGCGCAACCCGTTGTAGACCGTCGAGTGCAGTCCTGCGAGCAGGGCGACCGGTACCGCAACGGTGAGCAGGACCAGGCCGTAGCGGGCGTCGAGGACGCGGCGGCGCAGCAGCGGGTACCCGGTGACCCCGATGCCGACCGCCCCCAGTACCACGATGTGCAGCGGCGAACCGATGACCAGCCACTCGGGGACGTACCAGGCGGGGAGGTGTGTGGCGGGGACCATCTGTCCGTTGAACGGGATCGGCACATCCCAGGGGTACCGGGCGTTCGACCGGATCGAGTCGATGAGGTTCGACACCGGGCTCAGCAGCACGTACGGCCACAGCGCCGCTGTCGTGACCCACGTCGTACCCCCGATCAGCAGCCCGGCCAGGACCTGGCGTCGCAGCGCCGGTCGCCACGGGGGCCGGGCGGCGCGCCGCCGGCGGCGCCACCACCATCCGGCGGCCAGCACCAGGAGCGGGACGAACCACAGCAGGGCCACGACCCGGATCGCGGTCGCGGCGCCGAGGGCCACCCCGACCAGTACGCTGCGGCGTACCCACCCGGGATCGTCCCACCGCCGCATCAGGCGCAGGACCAACCACAGCACAAGCGCCATCGCCCCGGCCAGCGGCAGATCCTTCGAGTTGTTGAACATCGCGCCGAAATACCGCGGGTACAGGGCCAGACCGATCGCGCTGAGCAGTGCCATCCACCAGCCGCCCAGCTCGTACCCGCACAGCGCGATGGCCAGGACACCCAGCACCGCGAAGAGGCCGGCCATGATCGACCGGGTGGTCCACTGCTCGCCGGTGAACCGCTCGCCGATGGCGATGATGGTGTCGGCGAACGGGCCGTGCTGCGGTACCTGCTCGTAGCTGGGGAACTGGAGGAAGGACCGGTCGTGCCCGAGACTCAGGTACCAGGCCAGCGTGCTCTTGCCGTAGTCGTCCTGCATCAGCTCGTCGTAGGTCCGGCCGTACACCCGCGCCTGGGTCAGGACGAAGACGACCAGGCCGAGCAGCAACGCGCCCAGGCCGGTGGCCGGTACGGTCGTGGACCAGTGCCGGCCCGGGCCGCTGCGGCCCGGGCCGGTCGCCGCTGGCTCCTCAGTCGAAGGCACGACCGGGAGGCGTTCCAAGCCGTTACATCGACATGCCCCCCGGGCGCTGGTTCTTACGTGTCTTGCACGTGGATGGCCGCGGCGGGGCAGTTCAGTTCGCTGTGCCGGACCAGTGCGTGGTGTTCGGGTGCGGGCTGGTTGTTCAGGACGATGCCGACGCCGTCGGATTCCCGTTGACTGAAGATTTCCGGGGCGGTCAGGGCGCATTGCCCCGAGGAGACACACCTGTCGCCGTCGATGCTGACCTTCATGTCGAATCCTCCGCGTGGGTCAGAGCAGGACGGGCACGCTTTCCACGCCGCCCGCGACCCGGTTGGTACGCACGGCGATGTCGTCGACGTCGACGGCGAGGCGCATGGTGGGGAAGCGGCGGAACAGGGCGGGGAACACGGTGCACAGTTCGGTGCGGGCGAGGTTGGCGCCGATACACACGTGGGCGCCGTGCCCGAACGCGACGTGGACGTTGGGGGTGCGGTCGGGGTCGAACTCGTCGGGGTTGCTGAAGGTCGAGGTGTCGTGGTTGGCGGCGTCGGTGGAGACGAGGACCGCGTCGCCGCGGGCGATGCGGGTACCACCGATTTCGACGTCCTCGTGGGCGTAGCGCAGCAGCCCGCCGGTGGTGCTGGTGGCGGACAGTCGCAGGATCTCCTCGATGGTCTGTTGTACCTGGGTGTCGGGGTCGGCGGCGAACCGGTCGCGGCGGCGCAGATCGCTGAGCAGGAACAGCACACCCAGCGCGATGCGGGTCGAGGTGGTTTCGTGGCCGGCGAACAGCAGTCCCGCGGCCAGGCGCGCCAGGTCCTCGTCGGTGAAGGTGGGGTCTTCGGCCTGCACCGAGACCAGGTCGGAGATGACGTCTGGCCGCGGGTTGGTGCGTTTGACCGTGGCCAGTTCGGTCATGTATGCCAGGAACTCGTCCATCGCCTCCTGCCCATCGGCACCGCCGTCCAGGACCGCGATGCGGGCCGACAGTTGGCGGAAGTGGGCCCGGTCGGCGAACGGGACGCCGAGCAGTTCGCAGATCACCAGCACCGGCAGCGGGAAGGCGAGCAGTTCGGTCAGGTCCACCGGCATGCCGGGGTTCGCGTCGCGGGCGACCTGCATGGTGTCGAGGCAGTGGTCGGTCAGGTCCTTGATGTGGTCGCCGAGCGCGCGCATGCGGGGGGCGGAGAACGCCGGCGCCAGGACGCGGCGCATCCGTTTGTGGTCGCGCTGCTCGGTGTCGTAGCTGCCGGTCGGTCCGGATTGCAGCGCCGCCTGCGAGATACGTGATGCTTGTTCCGGGGCGGGGTGGGAGCGGCCGAAACGGTTGTCGCGGAAGACTTCACGGACGTGGTCGTAGGAGGTGACCAGCCAGGCCGGGTCACCGGCCGGTGTCACCACCCGGCTCAGTGGCGCCCGGCTGCGCAGTTGGGCGTACAGCGGTGCGATCTCCAGCGCGTTGCGCCGGTCGAAGGGCAGTCGAGGTGCGGCGTTGTCGGTACCGGTCATGACCTTCCCCAGGATTCGTGGTCGGATGCACGGCCGAGCGCAGCTGCTCCAGCCATGCCTGTTCGTCGGTGAACCGGCGGCCGATCTCGTCCAGTACCGCCCGGCTCCACGGGTCCGCCTGCCTCGTGGCCAGCACGGTCAGGCGGTGGTGCTCCGCGACGATGGCCCGCTGGCGGGTGTCGAGCACCACGGCGCGTTCCTCGTCCCGTAGCCAACTGAAGTTCCCCACCCGGGCCAGGAACTCCTCGTCGTTCAGCGCCAACTCCTCCGGGAAGTCGGCGAGCATGTCATGCAGCATCTCCCGTCCCACGGCGGTGATCGTGTACACATGCCGCGGCGGTTTGACCTCCCGATCCTCCGCACTTCGCGTCACCGCCCCGGCATCCACGAACCGCCGCAACGCCGGATACAGCGAGTTGTTCGACAACGTACGACCCGTCGACGCCTCCACCACTTTCCGCAGGTCGTACCCGTGCATCGGCTCCCGGGCGAGTCGCGACAACAGCAAGATCTCGATCCACATCTATGTTACCGTAACCTAGTCTGACGTAACTACGCAACCACCATCTGTCACATCCGCTTCGGGTCGAGCCGGGTCGGTCGTGGGATCTCGGGTTCAGGTCTGCGGGTCCGACTGGGTGAGCACCAGGGGGCCGTCTTCGGTGATGGCCACGGTGTGCTCGTGGTGCGCAGTGCGTGCGTGGTTGCTGCTGCGCAGCGTCCAGCCGTCCGGATCGACGGTGAGGGTGCTGGTCCCCGTCATCACCCAGGGTTCGAGGGCGAGCACGAGTCCCGGGCGAAGCTGGTATCCCCGCCCTGGCCGGCCGGTGTTGGGTACGTGCGGGTCCTGGTGCATGGTCCGACCCACGCCATGTCCGCCGAACTCGGTGTTGACGCGGTAGCCGGCGCCGCTGAGCGTGGCGCCGATGGTGGCCGAGATATCCCCGATGCGATGGTCGGGGGTACACATGCCGATGGCGGCATCGAGGGCCGTCCGTGTCGTGTCGATCAGGCGTTGGTCGGCGGGGTCGATGGTATCGCCGACGACGAAGGTGATCGCGCTGTCGGCGACCCATCCGTCGACGGACGCCGCGAAGTCGAGACTGAGCAGGTCCCCCTCGCGCAGGGCGTAGTCGTGCGGTAGCCCGTGCAGGACCGCGTCGTTCACGGACGTGCAGATCACCTTGCCGAAGGGGCCCCGACCGAAGGATGGGGCGTAGTTGACGTAGCAGGAGCGGGCGTTGCGGCGGTCGATGAGTTCGCGGGCCCAGGCGTCGATGTCAAGGAGGTTGACTCCCGGCTCGACGCGACCGCGAAGCTGCTGAAGCACGTCGGCGACGAAACGCCCGGCGGGACGCATCTGGTCGATCTGACGGGGTGAGAGCAGCTCGATCAACGCATCCCCCTGGGCCGTACGTGCCATGGTCGAATAACAATACCGGGATTACTATACCGTCATGGTACGGGAACCCTTGACGGAGCAGGAGATCGCCCAGGGCCGGCGCATCGGTGCCCTGCTACGTGCTGCGCGCGGTCCACGTACGCTCGGCGTCGTCGCGCGAAGCGCCGGACTCTCGGTGGAGACTCTGCGCAAGATCGAGACGGGGCGGATTCCCACCCCGGCTTTCGTCACGATTGCCGCACTCGCCGACGTACTGCGGCTGTCCCTGGACGAGATATGGCGGACCGCCCGTGAGGCGTCGCCCCACGATCGGTCCGCTGCTTCCTGAGTCGTGATTGCCGGCCGCAACAGCCGGAGTCGTCATGGCGCGGTCAACGCGGTCACCGGCTGGTTCGAGTCGCTTCGATGAGGACAATCCTGTGCCGGGAAGCGGTGCCTCGACCGGATCCCGGCACAGGTTGCGACGCGGTTCTGTGCGCCGCTGGCTACCCGGCGCGGCCTGCCAGGTCGACCAGCGCGGCGGCGGTACGGAAGAACTTGTTGCGTCCCAGGTCACCGATCGTGACGATGTTGAACGCCTCGCCCAGCAGCTTCGCGTCGCCCTCGCTGACCCCGGACAGCGCGGCCACCGGGGCATCCACCAACTCGCCGAGGGTCTTGTCTTCGTATGCCTTGTCCAACAAGCGGGCAAGGTCGGCAGTCACGGCCATCCATCCTCCAGCAACACGCGGGCCCGCATCCGACCGGATGCTGCCAGCACCCTCGCACACGCCGCCACGGTGCTGCGAGGGCCCATCGATGACATTTGTCTGACCAGCCGGTGGGTTGCCGCGCCTTCACCCTTCCCTCCGGCCACCGCTGCCGATGGCCACGCGAACCGGACCGACGAACGACGGCGGCGAGGCAGCATCTGCGGGTCACGCCGTGGCTACCGTGCGATGTGCGGCGGGGAGCGGCGGTCAGGCGGTGGCGACGCTGACCTCGGTCGACTTGACCAGAGCGGTAACCGGGTCACCCTCGACGAGTTTGAGGTCCTCGGCCGATTCCTTGGTGATGGCGGCGGTGAGGATGTCGCCCCCGCCGATGTCAACCTTGACGCTGGTCATCACGGCGCCGTGGTCGACCGCGCGGATGGTGCCCGGAATCTGGTTGCGGATGCTCAACCCGTCGATGGGGCCGGTGGCGATGGACACCTCGGTCGACTTGATCAGGATCTGCGCGGCGGCGCCGTCGGTCAGGCCGAGGTCGTGGATGGCTTCCAGGGTGATCGCGGCCGTGATCTCCTGCCCGCCGTGCAGGCGTGCCTTGACCGTGCCCATGACCTGTCCCGGGACAACACCGACGATGGTGGCGGGGAACTGGTTGCGGATACTCAGGCGCATGGCGGCGTCCCTTCCGGTGTCCGGACCTGGTCGGTACGCCCAGCCTACGGCCCGCGCGGCGGCGCTGCTCGCCGAACGTCCGAGGCGTCCGCCGGTGCGGGGTTCGACGGTGGATCTTAATTGGCGGTACGTCAATAATGGGTTGGTCGGGTCGGGTGAAAGGATGTCTTGCGTGGATGGACAGGCAACCCGGGCCGCGGGGCCGGCGGGCGAACCCCGCAGGCGCATGGTGCCGGACGACCGGCGGCGGGAGATTCTCGCCTGCGCCCGGCGGGTCTTCGGGGAGAAGGCGTACGCCGAGGTCGCGGTCAGCGAGATCGCCGCACAGGCGGGGGTGGCGCGGGGCCTGATCAACCACTACTTCGGGGGTAAGCGGCAGCTCTACCTGGAGGTGCTGGCCGCGATGGTCGCGGTCCCCGAGGTGACCCTCGAGGTCCTTCCCAAGGGCAGCCTGGAGGAGCGCGCCGACGGCATCGTCGACCACTTCCTGACCGTGGTCCATCGCAACCGGGGCATCTGGCTGACCACGGTCAGGCTGATGTCGCAGAGCACGGACGACGACGTCGCCAAGGTGACCTTCGAGGCGGAGGAGCGGACCGCGGACCTGGTACTCGAGGCCCTGGGGATGAGCCCGGCGTTCCGCCGGCGGGAGGAGGCCCGGGCCATGATCCGGGCCTACGGGAGCATGGTCAGGGCGGCCAGTCACGAGTGGCTGGCGCGGGGGACGCTCAGCCGGACCCAGACGCACCGCCTGCTCGTGTCGGCGCTGGTAACGCTCGCGGGCGAGATCGAGAACCTCGCCGCCGGCGGGCCGGCCCTCGCCGGTCGCGCGGCCGCGCCGGGGCCGGCCTGACCCCGTAACGGCTTCCGGCAAGTTATTGGCACGGCGCCAATAACTTGCTACCGTCGGGTGCACACCGCGAAGCCGAGGAGCCACCAATGGCGGCAGATGCCTTCATCTACGACGCCGCGCGCACGCCCCGCGGGCGCGGAAAGTCGACCGGAAGCCTGCACTGCGTCAAGCCGGTCACCCTGGCGGCCGGGCTGGTTGACGCGGTACGGAAGCGGTTGCCGACCCTCGACGTGGATCGGGTGGACGACGTGATTCTGGGCGTCGTCACACCGGTCGGGGACCAGGGGGCGAACCTGGCCAAAACGGTGGCGCTCGTGGCTGGACTGGCCCACACGACGGGCGGCCTCCAGGTGAACCGGTTCTGCGGATCGGGGCTGGAAGCGGTCAACCTGGCCGCGCAGAAGGTGCGCTCGGGCTGGGCCCACCTCGTTATCGCCGGCGGCGTTGAGTCGATGTCGCGGGTACCGATGGGCTCTGATGGAGGCGCCTGGGCGCTGGACCCCGAGACCAACCACGACGCCTTCTTCGTACCGCAGGGCATCAGCGCCGATCTGATCGCGACGCTCGAAGGCTTCAGCCGCGAGGACGTCGACGCGTATGCGCTGCGGTCTCAGCAGCGAGCCGCGCTGGCGTGGACGGAGCACCGCTTCGACGGCTCGATCGTGCCGGTGGTGGATCGCAACGGGCGTACCCTGCTGGACCGTGACGAACATCCGCGCCCCGCAACGACATTGGCCGATCTGGCGCAGCTGAGTCCGTCGTTCGCGAGCCTCGGCGAGGCGGCCGGCTTCGACGCTGTGGCGTTGCAGAAATACCACTGGCTGGAACGGCTGGAACACGTCCACACCGCCGGTAACTCGTCGGGGATCGTCGATGGCGCCGCCCTGGTGGTGGTGGGGTCCGAGGCTGTCGGGGAGGCGATGGGCCTCAAGCCGCGAGCGCGCATCGCCGCCGCCGCCACGAGCGGCGCCGATCCGACCCTGATGCTGACGGGGCCGACCCCGGCCACCCTGAACGCTCTGCGGCAGGCCCGGCTCGGGGTGGACGACATCGACCTGTTCGAGATCAACGAGGCTTTCGCGGCCGTGGTCCTGAAGTACATGAAGGATCTGAACCTTCCGGCGGAGAAGGTGAATGTGAACGGTGGGGCGATCGCCTTGGGGCACCCGCTCGGCGCGACCGGCGCGATGTTGGTCGGCACCGTCCTCGACGAGTTGGAACGCCGGCAGGGCCGCCGTGCGGTCGTGACGTTGTGCATCGGCGGTGGCATGGGTATCGCCACCGTCATCGAGCGGGTCTGACATGAGCTGCGCCAGCATGTTCGGCTGGGACGTCGACGACGACGGCGTCCTCACGATCACGATGGACGACCCGGATCAGGGTACGAACACCATGAACGCCACCTTCATCACGCAGTTCGGTCCCCTGCTCGACCGGCTCGAAGCCGAGCTGCACAGCTTCTTCGGCGTCATCCTCACCTCGGCCAAGTCGAGCTTCTTCGCCGGCGGTGACCTGCACCTGCTGATGGCCGCGGGCCCCCAGGACGTGGATCGGATCGCGGACTGGCTGGACTCCTGCAAGGCACTGCTCCGGCGGCTGGAGACCCTGGGCCGGCCCGTGGTGGCGGCGCTGGGCGGGAGCGCGCTCGGCGGCGGGATGGAGATCGCTCTGGCCTGCCACCACCGCATCGCGGTCGACGCTCCCGGCGCCCGGTTCGGCCTGCCGGAGGTCACCTTCGGTCTGCTGCCCGGTGCCGGCGGGGTGACCCGGACGGTACGGATGTTCGGCGTCCAGCGTGCCGTGCAGGAGGTGCTCCTTCCCGGCCGCAGGTTCACCCCCGCCGCCGCGCTGCGCGCGGGTCTGGTCGACGAGGTGGTGGCCGACCGCGAGACGATGATGTCCGCGGCGCGGGCGTGGATCCTGGCCAACCCGTACGCGGCCCAGCCGTGGGACGCGCCGGGCTACCGGATCCCCGGCGGGACGCCGGCCGACCCGGCACTGGCCGCCGTGCTGCCCGCGGTAGGGGCTTCCGTGCGCCGGCAGACCAGGGGCGTACCGAACCCGGCACCGCGCAATCTGGCGGCCGCGGCGGTCGAGGGCGCACAGGTGGATCTGGCGACCGCGAGCCGGGTCGAAACGCAATACGTCACCGAACTGATCTGCGGCCAGATCTCGACCAACATGATCAAGGCGTTGTTCTTCGACATGCGGGAGGTCAGCGCAGGGGCGAGCCGTCCGGGGGACACTCCGGTGTCGACGGTACGGCAGGTTGCGGTGATCGGGGCCGGGACGATGGGCGTCGGGATCGCGTACGTCTGCGCCCGGGCCGGCATCCAGGTCCGGTTGCGCGACCTCGACCTGGCAACGGCCGAGCAGGGCAAGGCCCACGCCCGCCGCCTCCTGGACGCGGCCGTGGCGAAGGGGCGGAGTACGGCGCAGCAACGCGACGCCATCCTCGACCGCATCCTCCCCACCACGAGCCTGGCCCACCTCGCCGGCAGCGACCTGGTCATCGAGGCCGTATTCGAGAACGCTGACCTGAAGCGCACCGTGCTGGCGCAGGCGGAGAAGGTGGTTGAACCGGGCGCGCTGCTGTCCTCCAACACCTCGATGCTGCCGGTCACCGAACTGGCCACGGCGGTCACCCGCCCGGAAGACCTTCTCGGCCTGCACTTCTTCTCACCCGTGGACAGGATGTCGTTGCTGGAGATTGTCGTTGGGGACAAGACGTCCCCGGTCGCGCTCGCCCGGGCGGTCGACTTCGCCCGCCAGATCGGCAAGGTGCCCATCGTGGTCAACGACAGCCGCGGGTTCTTCACCAGCCGGGTCATCGGCAAGTTCCTGGACGAAGGCATGGCCATGGTAGGGGAAGGAATCCCCCCGGCCACGGTCGAGCAGGCGGCGGCTCAGGCCGGGTACCCGATGGGCGCACTGGCTCTGATGGACGATCTGACCCTCACCCTGCCCCGCGAGATCCGGGAGGAGACCCGGCTGGGCGTCGAGGCTGGCGGCGGCGTGTGGTCGCCGCATCCGGCGGAGGCGGTGCTGGACCGCATGATCGACGAACTGGGGCGTACGGGCCGCAGCGGGGGGCGCGGGTTCTACGACTACGACGGCGGTCGGCGTACCGGCCTGTGGCCCGGTCTCGGGGACGCCTTCGGCCGTACCCGGACCAGCACCCCCCTGGCGGAGCTGAGCGAGCGCATGCTGTTCGCCCAGTCGATCGACGCCATTCGCTGCCTGGAGGAGGGTGTCCTGCGTACGGTGGCGGAGGCGAATGTCGGCTCCATCCTCGGTATCGGCTTCCCGGCGTGGACCGGAGGTGTGCTCCAGTACGTCGACCAGTACGCCGGCGGGCTTGCCGGCTTCACGCGGCGGGCCCGGGAACTCGCTGACCGCCACGGTGAGCGGTTCGAGCCTCCGGAACTGCTGCTCGATCTGGCCCGCAAGGGCCGGCCGGTCGGGGAGGCATGACGGTGGAGCGTCCCCGCTGGAGCGATGACGAGGTGGAGGCCGTCCGGCAACTGGCGACGGACTTCTTCGAGAAGGAGGTGCTGCCCAACGCCGACACGTACCGGGAGCAGGGGCATCCCGACCGGGCGGCGTACCGGCGCGCCGGCGAACTCGGCCTGCTGGGCATGTCCGTACCGGCCCGGTACGGCGGGGGCGGTGGAGTCTTCGCGCACGAGGTGGCGGTACTGGAGCAGCAACTGCGTACCGGCGACACCAGCCTGGGCCTGGCCGTCCACAGTGGAATAGTCCCGCACTACCTGCTCGCCTACGCCACCGAGGAACAGAAGGCGCGGTGGCTGCCCCGGCTCTGCTCTGGACAGGCCGTCGGCGCTTTGGCCATGACCGAGCCCGAGACGGGTTCGGACCTGCAGGCGATCCGCACGCGCGCCGAACGGCAGGGGGACGGGTACGTCATCAACGGGTCGAAGACCTTCATCACCAACGGGTTCCTCTGCAACCTCGTGGTCATCGCGGTCAAGACCGGTACCGCCGCCGGCGCCTCCGGTATCTCTCTGATCGTGGCGGAGGTGGACGACGGCACGCCCGGTTTCCGGCGGGGCCGCATCCTCAAGAAGATGGGGCAGAAGGGCCAGGACACCGCGGAGCTGTTCTTCGACGGGCTGCGCGTACCCGCTGCCAACCTGCTCGGGCCCGCCGAGGGTCAGGGCTTCGCGCAGATGATGGCCCAACTGCCCCAGGAGCGGCTGATCACAGCGGCACTCGCCCAGGCCGGCATGGAGGCCGCGCTGGCGAGCACCGTGGCGTACACCAAGCAGCGCCACGCCTTCGGCGCTCCACTGATCGCGCTGCAGAACACGCGGTTCGAGCTCGCCGCGTGCGCGACGAACGTGGCCGTCTGCCGGGCCTTCCTCGACGAGTGCATCGTGCGCCACATGGCGGGCGGGCTGGATGCGGTCGCCGCCTCGATGGCCAAGTACTGGCTGAGCGAGCAGGCGACCGCCGTGGTCGACCGCTGCCTGCAACTGTTCGGCGGGTACGGGTGGATGGACGAGTACCCGATCTCCCGGCTCTACACCGACCTGCGCGTGCTGCGCATCCTGGCCGGTACCAACGAAATCATGAAGGAGCTCATCGCGCGCTCGCTGTGATCCGCTAGGAGGCGGTCTCATGTATCTCACCCAGGGACTGCATCGCAGTATCCAGGCCACTCCGGACGCCGTGGCAACGGTCTTCCGCGCACGGGTCCGAACCTTCTCCGAACACGCACTGCGGATCGCCCGCCTGGCCGGCGGTTTGCGCGAACTCGGCGTGAAAACTGATGACCGGGTGGCCATCCTCGCCCTCAACAGCGACCGGTACGCGGAGTACCTGCTGGCCGTCCCCTGGGCCGGCGCCGTCCTCAACCCGGTGAACATCCGGTGGAGCGTGGCCGAGATCGCGTACTCGCTCAACGACTCCGACACCCGGGTGCTCCTCGTGGACGACACGTTCGTCCCCATGCTGCCTGCGCTGCGCGGCGCGGTGCCCGGGCTCCGGACGATTGTCCACTGTGGTGAGTCGAGCACTCCGGACGGGACGGTGGGCTACGAGGAACTCGCCGGGCGGGGCCCGGCGGTCGCGGACGCGCGCCGCGGCGGGGACGCGCTGGCGGGTGTCTTCTACACCGGCGGGACGACCGGCTTTCCCAAGGGCGTCATGCTCAGCCACCGCAACCTGGTGACTTCGGCCCTGGGGACCTGCATGACCGGGCAGTTGCTGGGGCCGGACTCGGTCTTCCTGCACGCCGCGCCGATGTTCCACCTCGCCGATCTGGCGGGCTGGTGCGGCCAGGTGCTCTACGGCGGTCCGCAGGTGATGGTGCCCGCGTTCCAGCCCGACGCGGTACTCGCGGCGGTCCAGGACCATCGGGTCACCGACATCCTGCTGGTACCGACCATGATTCAGGTGCTCGTCGACCACCCGGCGCTGGGCGGGTACGACCTGTCCAGCCTGCGCCGCGTACTCTACGGCGGATCCGCGATCTCGGAAGGGGTACTGCACCGTACCCTGGCGGCCCTGCCCGGGGTCCGGCTGACCCAGGCGTACGGGATGACCGAACTCGCCCCGGTGGCCAGCCTGCTGTTTCCGGACGACCACCGCCACCCGCGCCGGCGTACCTCGGCCGGGCGCGCCGCCCCGCACGCCGAGATCGGCATCGTGACACCGGAGGGAGCGCCGGCCCCGACCGGACAGGTCGGCGAAATCCGCGTGCGTGGCGGGCATACCATGCTCGGCTACTGGAACCGGCCGGAGGAGACCGCGCAGGTCCTGCGGGACGGCTGGATGCACACCGGAGACGCCGGATTCCTTGACGAGGACGGCTATCTCTACGTCGTCGACCGCATCAAAGACATGATCATTACGGGCGGCGAGAACGTGTACTCCGCCGAGGTGGAAAACGCCCTGAGCCGGCACCCCGGGGTCCTGCTCTGTGCCGTCGTCGGGCTACCCAGTGAGCGGTGGGGCGAAACCGTCCACGCGTGCGTGGTCACGGACCCGGGTACAGACGTCACGGCCGAGGCGTTGACCGCGTTCCTGCGGGAACACATCGCCGGGTACAAGGTGCCGCGCAGCATCGAGTTCGTCCCGCAGTTGCCGGTCAGCGCGGCCGGCAAGGTCCTCAAGCGGGAGCTGCGCGCGGCGTGCCTGAAGGAGCGGCAGTGACCGTGACCGGAAGCCGGAGGACGTCATGAAGCCACGCCGCCCTCCCACCCCATCCGCGTACACCGCCGAGGCCGTCACCGTCGCTCCGCGCAATGTCGCGTTCGACTGGAGCGGGGTACCCCTGCAATACGTGCCCGGGGAGTCCTACGCCACGCACTTCTGGAACGTCATGCACCTGGTGCTGCCCGAGGGCGAACGGGCCATGGCCGGCGTCTTCGCCGCGGCACTGGCCCATATCGACGACCCACGGCTGCGGGAGGAGGTCACCGGCTTCGTCGGCCAGGAGAACAAACACGCCTCCGCGCACGAGACATTCCGGCGGCACCTGGTCGACCACGGTGTCCACATCGGACCGGTGATGAGGCGGATCCGGTACGCCGTCGGGACGGTCTTCGGAGACCACGGGCTCACCGGCCGTCACCAGTACCGGTGGTTGTGTGAGCGCCTGGCCATCTACGCCGCCGCGGAACACTACACCGCCGTGGTCGGCGAATGGTTGCTGGACAACACCGAACTGGACCGGGTCGGTACCGATCCGACCATGCTCGACATGCTGCGCTGGCACGGCGCGGAGGAACTCGAGCACCGGGCGGTCGCCTTCGACGCATTCCAGTACGTGGACGGCGGGTACTTCCGGCGTGCCCGCGCCGCGGCGATCGCCGGCACGGGCCTTGCGATGCTCTGGTTCTCCACCGCCGCCTACCTGTACCGCAACGATCGTACCGTCCCGCACCGGCTGCCCTGGCCGCTGGCGTTCCTCCGCGCCTCCCACCGCCATCTGGTTCCCGGGTTCTCGTTCCTGATCGTCCAGCTGTGCGTCTACCTGCGTCCGGGATTCCACCCGTCGAGGACCGGCGACCCGCAGAAGGCCGTCCGGTACCTCGGGATCTCCCCAGCGGCACTGGCGGCGCAGCAGTGAGCGCCGTCATCGCACCGCCACAGCAGGATGACAGCACGCCCGTCCTCCGGGCGGTCGGTGCCCTCGCCCGCAGCTACTCGACGATCTTCGCGGCCAGCCCGCTCGCACCCCTGCTGTCGCCCCGCCATCCGGTGCGCCACTCGGGGTTCGACCTCCGCCTGGTCGTGGACGACGTGCGGCACACGGCCGGGGACGTCGCCGTCATCACGCTCCGGGCCGGCGACGGTACGCGCCTGCCCGACTGGACGCCGGGCGCGCATCTGGAGGTCACCACACCCGCAGGCCGGCTGCGGCACTACTCGCTGTGCAGCGACCCGGCCGACCGGTACCGGTACCGGATCGCGGTGCGTCGCATCGACACCGGCCGTGGCGGTTCCCGCGACATGCACGCGCTGAAGGCCGGCGACCCGCTGGCGGTACGCGGGCCCCGGAACGCGTTCCCGCTCGCCACCGGCGTACCGGGATGGCTGTTCGTCGCCGGCGGCATCGGGATCACCCCGATCCTGCCCATGGTGCGGGCGGCCGCCGCCAGCCGCGTCCCGTGGCGCCTGGTCTACGTGGGGCGGTCCCGCTCGTGCATGCCGTTCCTGGACGAGCTGGCCACGCTCCCTGCGGACCGGGTCGAGATCCTCGCGGGTGACCAGTCGCGGCGGCCGGGCATCACCCAGATTCTGCGGGATGCGGCTCCCGGCGACGCGGTCCACCTCTGCGGCCCGGAGACCATGCTCGCCGAGGCGCTGCACGCCGCACCGAGCCTCACCCCGCGCATCTCGCTGCACCTGGAACGGTTCACCCGGCCCGCGATCCCGGACGGGCGGCCGTTCATGATGGCGCTGCGCCGCAGCGGCCACATCCTTGAGGTGGGTGCCCGGGAGTCCACGCTCGAAGCCGTGCGCCGGATCCTGCCGAACGTCGCGTACTCCTGTGGCCGCGGATTCTGCGGTACCTGCCGGACCACCGTCCTGGCCGGCAGGGTGGAACACCACGACCGGGTCCTGTACCCCGACGAGCGCGCCGACCAGATGACCCTCTGCGTCAGCCGGGGCAGCCCGGACACCCTCCTGGAGGTGGATCTGTGAACGCTGGACAGATGCCGACACAGCACGTTCGGGTGGCGGTCGTGGGAGCCGGGTTCGGCGGCATCGCGACCGGTGCGCGGCTGAAGCAGGCGGGCGAGCACAACTTCGTCATCCTGGAACGCAACGCCCGCCCCGGCGGCACCTGGCACGTGAACACCTACCCCGGCGCCCAGTGCGACATTCCCTCGATCCTGTACTCCTTCTCCTTCGCGCCGAACCCCAACTGGACCCGGCTGTACCCGACGCAGGACGAAATCGCCGCGTACCTGCGGGACTGCGTCACCCGGTTCGGGCTCAGCGAGCACATCCACTGCAACCAGGACGTGACCGCGATGGTCTGGGACGGTACCGGCCAACGGTGGCGGGTCAGCACGGCGGGCGGTACCTGGACCGCGGACGTGCTGGTGCTGGCAACCGGCCCGTTCAGCGAACCCGCCATCCCGGACATCCCCGGCCTGGACCGGTTCGGCGGTACCGTATTCCACTCCGCCGCCTGGCGGCACGACCACGACCTGCGCGGCGAGCGGGTGGCGGTCATCGGTACCGGCGCCTCCGCGGTCCAGTTCATCCCCCGGATCCAGCCGCAGGTGGCGCACCTGACCGTCTTCCAGCGCACGCCCACCTGGATCCTGCCGCACCCCGACCGCACCGTACCGGGGCCGGTCCGCGCGCTGTTCCACCGGGTACCGGCCACCCAGCGCGGTCTGCGTTGGCTGATCAACCTCGCCCACGAATGCCTCGTGCCCGGCATGGTCCGCCGGCCCGACCTGCTGCGCCCGCTGGCGGCTCTCGGACGCCGGCACCTGAACCGCCGGGTCAAGGAACCCGCACTGCGCCGGGCACTGACGCCGACCTACGCCTTCGGCTGCAAGCGGCCCACCTTCTCCAACCGG
Organism: Rugosimonospora sp.; assembly: GCA_035278125.1. Taxonomy (GTDB): domain Bacteria; phylum Actinomycetota; class Actinomycetes; order Mycobacteriales; family Micromonosporaceae; genus DATEJJ01. The sequence continues at coordinate 31,857 of DATEJJ010000387.1, read as the reverse complement.
TACTTCCCCGCCCTGACGCAACCCAACGTCACCCTGGAAACCGACACCATCGCCGAAGCCACCGCCACCGGTATCCGCACCGCCTCGGGCACCGAACACACGCTCGACACCATCGTGCTCGCCACCGGGTTCCGCCTGTCCAGAAACGAAGGCTTCCACCGGATCATCGGGCGGCACGGCCGCAGCCTGGCCGACACCTGGAACGGCGGCACGGAAATGTCCGCGTACCTCGGCACCACGATCTCGGGGTTCCCCAACCTCTATATGATTCTCGGCCCCAACTGCGTCGTCTACACCTCCCAGATCGTCACCATCGAGGCACAGGTGGACTACATCATCGACGCGCTCCGCGTGATGCGCGAGCGCCGACTGTCCAATCTGGAGGTCACCGGCGAGGCGCAGCAACACTTCCGCGAAAAGGTCGACCGCGGCCTCGCCACGTCGGTCTGGAACACCGGCGGCTGCCGCAGCTACTACCTGAGCCCGACCGGCCGCAACTACGCCTTCTGGCCCGGCACCGCGGCCAGCTTCCGCCGTACCATGCGCAACCTCAGGCTCGAGGACTACCACGCGCACGCCGCCGAGCGGGTACGGGCATGAGGGTCGGCGCCCCGGCACCCGTACCCCTGGACCTGGCCGGCAAGGTCGCCGTCGTCACCGGCGCGGCGCGCGGTATCGGCGAGGCCACGGCCGAGCGCCTGTACGCACGCGGGGCGCGGCTGGCCCTGCTCGACCGGGACGAGAACGCGTTGGACAGCCTGGCGGCGCGCCTGGACCGGGACCGTTGTCACGCACTGGCCTGCGACGTACGCGATCCCGACGGCGTGGCCGGTGCCGTCCACGCGGTCGTCCGACGGTGGCAGGTCATCGACGTGGTCGTCGCCAACGCCGGGATCACACCGCCCCCTGCGACTCTGCGCTCGATCGACCCGGATGCCCTGTCCCGCGTGATCGACGTCAACCTGCTCGGCGTCTGGCACACCGTCCGCGCGACCGTGGACCACGTGATCGCGCGCCACGGGCACATCACCATCATCTCGTCCTGCGCCGCCTTCACCCCCGGCATGGGCGGAGCCGCGTACATGATGAGCAAGGCCGCCGTCGAGCAACTCGGCCGGGCGCTCCGCATCGAACTCGCCATCCACGCAACCACCGCCGGCGTGGTCAGCCTCGGCATCGTCGACACCGCGCTGGCGCGACGCACCCTCGACGACGATGAACTGGGGCGGGCGGTGGGGCGGCTGCTGCCCTGGCCGCTGAACCGCAGGATCTCCGCCGAGGACGCCGCCGAGGTCATCTGCCGCAGCATCGAACACCGGCGGGCCCGCCGGATCGCTCCGCGCACCTGGATCCCGTACGCGGCGCTGCGCGGGCTGGTCAACCCCGTGCTGGACGACGTCCTGGCCGCCAACCCGCGCCTGCACGCGATCCTGCGGCGGCTCGACCAACGCGTGGCGGGCACGTACGACACCGCCGGATCCGGTACGACACGCCATGGAGACTGCTGATGAAACTCCACCCCGCGCGCCCCGCACGCAGCGGCCCTCGACGCTGGTTCCCGCTCGACCACGCCGACGACGACTTCCTCGCCACGACGGCGATCCGCACCCGCCGGACGCTCGACCTCGGTATCGGCGTCAAGGAACTGTGGGACCTCCTCACCGCCGATGACGCCGTTGTCTCGTGGAGCCCGCTGGTGACCGGCACACGGTGGGCGGGAACGCCGCGCCGCGGCGTCGGTGCCGTACGCGAGGTGACCCTGGGCGGGCTGATCACGATACAGGAACGCTTCTTCCGCTGGACGGACACACGACGCAAGACCTTCTCCGCGACCGCCGTCAGCGTCCCGGGACTGCGCCGCTTCGCCGAGGACTACGCCGTCGCGGAGACCCCGGGCGGCTCCCGGCTCACCTGGACCGTGGCGCTGCAACTGGCCCGGGGCAACACGGTCGCCGCCCCCCTCGCGCGTGCGGTACTCGACATGGCGGTCAGGTCGATGCTCCACGGTCTGCGCCGGCGGGCCTGTTCCCTGCCGATCCCGCTGCCGGATCCGTGATACGCCACCGTGGTGGTTACGACTCGGCCACGGGTTGGACGCCGATCGCGTGTTGGACACCGACCACGAATTCCAGGGCCAGTGGTACGCCCCAGGTCTGCGGTCCGACGATCCCGTCGACCTTGATGCCCGCCCAGTGCTGGAAGGCGCGTACCGAAGCCTCGGTGTTGGATCCGAAGTCGCCGTCCACGCCCTGCGGTGTGGTTTCCCACAGTCCGGGGGCGCCGCTGGTGAGGGTCTGCTGGAGGCTGCGGACCGCGTCGCCGGTTGCGCCGCGTTGCAGCGTCGGCATCGGGTAGCCGTTGGGCAGTGCTTTCCAGGTGGGGTCGTCGACCACGCCGGTCGGTGTCATGCCCTCCTGGTACTGGAACTCCTTGGTGGCGGCCTCGGTCGTCGGGCCGAACGTGCCGTTGACCTCGACGAGCAGGTTGGGCGTGCGGCGCAGTGCGCGTTGGGCCTGTTTTACCGGCTCGCCCGTGTCGCCCAGTTTGACGGTGGGGAATCCGGAGTTCGTCATCAGGTACCTCCCTGTTCCGTTGCCACGAGGGTTACCGAATAGATCCAGCCGTCCTGGTAGTGGCCGGTGACCCGCAGGACCGACCCGTCATGGCCGGTGAGGTCGAGTTCACCCGACTCCGGCCGCGTATCGTCAACAATCGACACGGTTGTCAGCCGGAGGGACTGGCCGGCGACCGAGGCCGGGGAGATCGGCCGGTAGCGATCGTGCTCGACCGACCCGACGAACTGCGTCGCGTCCTGCGGTACCAGTCGCATCCGGAGCCGGCGGCTGGCCCCGACCACCTCGACGCCCGTGGTACCCGTCATGCCGATGATGTCGAGTTGCGCGGTGTAGGGCACCGATCCCTGGCCGGGGGGCTGTCCGCCCGTCTCCGTCACCGAACCGACCACCTGGATGGCCCAGTACTCAGGCTGGCGGATGTATGCGAGCGGGACGAGCCTGATGTCCATCGCCGGGTCTTGCTTGGTCCCGCCCACGACGAGCCGTGGCTGCGGTGGCTCGATCATGGGCGTGATGACGTTCGCGGTTTGGAAGTCGACCAGGCGGAACCTATCCATCGGGTCACCTTCTGCTGGAAGGGGCTGGGCCCGCGCCGCGAACGGTACCGGAGACCAAGGAGACATCATGCCATTGACGGAACCCGCTGGCAACGACCAGGATCGATAGGTGATTGCGTATCGCGTCGTCGCGCCGCTTGTCGTCGCCGTGCTCGCCGCCGCCGGCCTCACCCCGCCACCGTCGGCCGCCGACCCCGGTGGCGACCGCGCCGCCTGGGTCGATCCCTTCATCGGTACCGGCAGCGGCGGCGACGTCGTCGGTGATGTCGACGCGTTCCCCGGTGCGAGCGTGCCGTTCGGGATGGTGCAGTGGAGCCCCGACACACCGGCCAAGCCGCCGGGCGGCGGGTACGCGTACGCCGACCACGACATCACCGGGTTCAGCCTCACCCACCTGTCCGGTGTCGGCTGCCCGACCGGCGGGGACCTGCCGTTCCTGCCGTGGACGGGTCCGCTGCCCGCCGACCCGTCGAGCGCCAGCCTGCCGTTCGCGCACACCGACGAGTCGGCGAGCCCGGGGGCGTACCGGGTGACCGCCGGTGGCATCGACACCGAACTGGCCGTGACGGCGCGTACCGGCCTGGCCCGGCTGAGCTTCCCGCGTACCGACCAGGCGCGGGTGCTGGTGAAGGTGGCCGGCAGCCAGAACGGCTCGTCCGGCGCGACGTTCACCACCATCGGCGACCGCGAGATCGCGGGTTCGGTGACGAGCGGGCGGTTCTGCGGCCAGCCCAACGCGTACACGGTGTACTTCGCGGCGGTGTTTGACCGGCCGTTCACCACGTCGGGCACGTGGGGCGGTACGACCGCCGCCGCGCCGGTGCGCGCTCCGGCCAGCCGGCGGGCACCGGCGGCGGCGTCCCCGGTGGCCGGCGGTTACGTCACGTTCGACACCCGGCAGCGGCAGGCCGTGCGGGCGAAGGTAGCGCTGTCCTATGTGGACACGTCAGGCGCGGAGGAGAACCTGCGCGCCGAGGCGACCGGCTTCGACCTCGACGCGGTACGAGCGGCGGCCCGGCGTACCTGGGACGGCATGCTCGACCGGATCCGGATCGGTGGCGGTACCGCCGACCAGCGCACGCAGTTCACCACCGCGCTGTACCACGCGCTGCTCGGCCCGAACGTCTTCAGCGACGCCGACGGCCGGTACCTCGGGTTCGACGGTGCCGTGCACCGCGCCGACCCGGCACACCCGCAATACGCCAACTTCTCGGGCTGGGACATCTACCGCAGCGAGATCCCGTTGCTGGCCCTGATCGCGCCGGGCGAGACGGCCGACATGATGACGTCACTGCTACGCGACGCCGACAGCGGTGGCTGGCTGCCGAAGTGGCCCGTCGCCAACGGTTACACCGACGTGATGAACGGCGACGCGGCCGACCCGATCCTCGCCGGGGCGTACGCGTTCGGCGCCCGCGGTTTCGACACCCGCCACGCGCTGGACCTCATGGTGCGCGGCGCGGAGGGTAGCGGTACGGCCGGGCAGGGCTTCTACACCGAGCGTCCGAGCCGCGCGGAGTACCTGCGGCTCGGGTACGTCCCCAACACGCAGTCCACTTCGATCTCGCCGGTACCCAACGGCGCCTCCGAGACCCTCGAGTACGCCGTCGACGACTTCGCCATCGGCCGCCTCGCCGCCGCGACCGGTCGGGTGGACCTGGCCCAGCGGTTCCAGGCGCGGTCGCAGAACTGGTCCAACCTGTTCGACACGTCGACCGGCTACATCCGACCGCGTGACGTGGACGGCGCGTTCCCGCCCGGCGACCCGGTGCCGCCGGCCTCGTCCGGCTTCGGGCAGACCGGCTTCCAGGAGGGCAACGCCGCCCAGTACACCTGGATGGTCCCGCAGAACCTGCGCGGGCTGGCCGACGGCATCGGCGGCGACGCGGCCACGGCGGCCCGTCTCGACACATACTTCACTCAGCTCAACGCCGGGCCGAACGCGCCGTACCACTGGCAGGGCAACGAACCGACGTTCGGCACGCCGTGGGTGTACGACAGCATCGGCCAGCCGTGGAAGACGCAGGCGACCGTCCGGCGCATCATGACCGGGCTGTACCACGCGACACCGGGTGGCGAGCCGGGCAACGACGACGTCGGTGCGATGAGTTCGTGGTACGTGTGGGCGGCGCTGGGGCTGTACCCGCAGGCACCGGGGGTGCCGGTGCTCGTGCTGGGTTCGCCGCTGTTCCCGCACGCCGAGATCGACGCCGGACCGGGCCGCCGTATCGTCGTCGACGCGCCGAACGCCGCCGCGGACCGGCCCTACCTCCGGTCGCTGCGCGTCAACGGGCAACCGTCCACCCGCAACTGGGTGAGCCTGCCCGGGCGGGGCCAGCTGCGCCTGGACGCGTCGCTGTCCGCCACCCCGGACCTTCATCGGGGTACCGGCCGCGCCGACGCGCCACCGTCCTACGGCGCCGGTCCGGTACGGTTCCCGCCGAGCACCCGCGCGTCGGTGCGCACCGATCCGGCACAGACCCGCCTCGCACCCGGGCAGACGTCCACTGTGGACGTCGTGGTGGACGACACCCTCGGCGCCGGCGAGGCAACGGTCACCTGGCGCGCCGAGCCGGCCACCGGGCTCACCGCGACACCCGCCACCGGTACCGTGACCGCACCGGCCGGCGGTACGGCACACGCTCCATTGGGGATCGCCGCGTCCGCGGGCCTGCCGTCCGGCTACTACCAGGTAGCCGTGCGCGCCACGGCCGCCGGCGGCGCGGTCATCGCCACCGCCCGGCTGCTGGTGACGGTCGCCCGGCCCGGCGAGGTCGTCCCGACCGCCTACGTCACGAACTATTCGGACGGTACCGTGACTCCGGTCGATACCCGCACGCACATCGCCGGCCCGGTGATCGGTGTGGGCAGCGGCCCCGACGGTGCGATCGTGGTGCCCGGCGGCGGTGAGGCGTACGTCGCCGACAACAACTCGAACAGCGTGACCGTCATCGCCACGTCGGACAACCACGTCGTCGCCACGGTGCCGGTCGGCTCGATCGCCGCCGACGTCGACGCCACACCCGACGGCCGGACCGTCTGGGTCAGCAACTACGGCGACGGCACCGTGCAACCGATCGACACCGCGACGCATACCGCGGGCGCGCCGGTCGCGGTGGGCACCAACCCCCAGCGGTTGCGCCTCGCACCGGGCGGCGCGCGCCTGTGGGTACCCAACCAGGGCAGCGGGACGGTCAGCGTGGTCGACGCCGCCAGCCGGACGGTGGTCGGTACCGTGCCGGTCGGCGCGGCGCCGTTCGGTATCGCGTTCAGCCCCGACGGGCGTACCGCGTACGTCGGCAACACCGGCGGGAACTCGCTGTCCATCGTGGACACCGCGACCCTCGCCGTGACGGGAACGCTCGCGCTGGGCTCGTCCCCCAACGGCATGGCGATGGCGCCCGACGGGCACGTCCTGTACGTGACCACGACCAGCGGCGGCGTGCTGCCGGTCGACACGGCCACCGGTACCGCCGGCGCGCTCGTCGCGACCGGTGCCGGCGCGTACGACGTCGAGTTCAGCGCCGACGGGTCCACCGCCTGGGTGGTCGACACGGCTGCGAACGACATCCGCCCGGTCACGGTCGCCACGGGTACGGCCGGCACGCCCATCACCGTCGGCAACGTACCGGACGGCGTCGGGCTCACCCGCTGACCGCGGCGGTGACATGTGAAAGCGGCCCGCACCAGTGCCCCCCACTGTGCGGGCCGCTTCCGGTCCCGGCGTGTCGGCTACCGGTGTCGTCGGCGTGGCCGCCATCCGGGAACACGCATGGCCTGCGGGATCGGTTCAACGGGCGGTCAGAGTGGCCCGCCAGGACAGCACGGTCTGGCACCCGCCTGTTGACTGGGCCGCGGCATGGCGCAACAATCGTGAACATATTGATGAGTGTTAACGCTCACATTCATCGGCATCACGCAAACCAGGCAATCGGCCGCCGGCGCACCGGTGACGGTGCGGCCGGACACCCCCGGACCGACAAGAGAGGTTCAGATGCGCCACACTCCCATCCGGTACCTGAAAAGGGCACTCCTGGCCGCGGCCAGCATCGCGGCCCTGACCGGCGGCATGCTCGTCGCGGTAGCGCCGGCCCACGCCGCGACGTCGGGTCCGTGCGACATCTACGCCGCCGGCGGCACGCCGTGCGTGGCAGCACACAGCACCACCCGCGCCCTGTACGGCGCCTACTCGGGCGCGCTCTACCAGGTGCGGCGCTCGTCCGACAACACCACCCGCGACATCGGCGTGCTGAGCGCCGGCGGCGTCGCCAACGCCGCCACGCAGGACTCGTTCTGCGCCGGTACGACCTGCGTCATCACCATCATCTACGACCAGTCCGGCCGGGGTAACCACCTCACCCAGGCGCCGCCCGGAGGGTTCTCGGGGCCGGCCGCGGGCGGGTTCGACAACCTCGCCAACGCCACCGCCGCACCGACGACCCTCAACGGCAACAGGGCGTACGGCGTGTTTGTGGCACCGGGCACCGGATACCGCAACGACCAGACATCCGGCATCGCCACCGGTGACCAACCCGAAGGCGAATACGCCATATTCGACGGTACGCACACCAACGGCGGCTGCTGCTTCGACTACGGTAACGCCGAAACCAGCGCCCGGGACACCGGCAACGGCCACATGGAGGCCATCTACTTCGGCACCGAAAGGACCTGGGGCACGGGAAGCGGCAACGGTCCCTGGATCATGGCCGACCTGGAGAACGGGCTCTTCTCCGGCGTCAACGCCGGCGTCAACGCGAACGACGCGACGATCAATTTCCGGTACACCACGGCCATCATCAAGGGCACCGCGAACCTGTGGTCGATCCGGGGCGGCAACGCACAGTCCGGAGCCCTGTCCACCTTCTACAGTGGAGCGCGGCCCAACGTCTCGGGGTACAACCCGATGCACAAGGAAGGCGCCATCATCCTCGGCATCGGTGGCGACAACAGCAACGGCTCCGCCGGTACCTTCTACGAAGGCGTGATGACCTCCGGCTACCCGTCGGACGCCACCGAGAACGCGGTACAGGCCAACATCGTCGCCGCCGGCTACGGCGTCGGCGGCAGCAGTACCAGTGGCCAGGAGATCGTCGGCGGGCAGTCCAGCCGGTGCATCGACGTACCGAACGCCAGCACCACCAACGGTACGCAGGTGCAGCTGTTCGACTGCTCGGGCAACACCAACCAGCGCTGGACGTACACCTCTTCGAAGCAGCTGATGGTGTACGGCACGAAGTGCCTGGATGCCAGCGGGCAGGGCACCGCCAACGGCACCGCGGTCATCATCTGGGACTGCAACGGACAGGCCAACCAGCAGTGGAACGTCAACACCAACGGCACCATCACCGGCGTGCAGTCCAGCCTGTGCCTCGACGCGAACGCGAAGGGTACGGCCAACGGTACGCTGCTAATTATCTATGCCTGCAACGGCCAGACCAACCAGCAGTGGAGCCTGCACAGCTGACCTCCACCGGCAGCCCTGGGCGTTACCCGGACCAGGGCTGCCGGCCGGTCAAGTATCACCCGCGTGGCATTGACCGCAGGCTCACCGCTGTGCTAAGCAAGTGCCCAGCAGGGCCCGTGGTAGGCGTTGGACGGTATGCCCGCCGTTCGTAACCGGAAGGACGGCGATGGAACGGCTGAGACCCGGCATCTGGCTCCTGGACAAGCTCATGAAGGCGAGCCCCGCTGCGTCGGTCGGGCGGATGGACGACGCGGCCCTGGCGCGGGCCCAGGCGACCGTACTGCCAGACCGGGGCGTGGTCTCGCTGATCCTGGGACAGGCGCAGCGCGGGGTGGAGATCACCACGAGCGTGTTCACCACCCCCGACGGACATCCGTTGCGGCTGCGGATCTACCGGTGGCCCGTGCTGCCAGGCCGGCGGCCACCGCTCGTCGTGTATTACCACGGTGGCGGGTTCGCGCTCGGGTCGGCCCGGCAGGCAGACTGGATCAGCAGTATCGTGGCGCGCCGCCTCGGCGCGATCGTGGTTTCGGTGGACTACCGGCTGGCGCCGAGCCACCCGTTCCCGGCCGCCGTGGACGACGCCTACGCCACCGCCTGCTGGGTCGCGGACCACGCCACCGAGTTGGGTGGCGATCCGGCGCGGATCGGGGTGATGGGCGAGAGTGCCGGCGGTAACCTGTCGGCCGTGGTCGCCATCATGGCCCGGGACAAGGGCGGCCCGGCCCTGGCGCACCAGGCGCTGCTGTACCCGGTCACCGACTTCACCGAGGATCAGCGGCGCGCGGACTGGTTCCGCAGCCATCGCAGCATTGTGCTGAGCCAGCGCGACGGCGAGGTGTTCCTGCGGCACTACCTGCCCCCTGGCGTCGACCGTCGCGACTGGCGGATCTCGCCGTTGCACGCCCCCGACCTGTCCCAGCTGCCGCCGGCCATCGTGGTCGTGGGCGGGCTGGATCCGTTGCATGACAGCGGGGTCGCCTATGCGAAGGCTTTGGCGGCCGCTGGCGTCCCGGTCACGCTGGAGGACTACCCGGACATGCCGCACGGGTTCCTGAACTTCCCCTACCTCAGCGCCTCGGCGCGCCCGGCGATGCGGGCCATCGTCGCGTCCCAGCGGGCGGCCCTGCTGGCCTGACCACTGGGTCACGCGGTCTTGCGGACGAGGGTCAGGTGGGTGAGGTATCGCTTGCTGATACGGCCGCCGTAGCTGTTGTCGATGAGGCTTGCGATGCAGGCGAGAAGTCCGGATCGCGCCGTCACAGGCAAGGCTCGGTGACCGGAGTAGGTCATCAGTAGGTTGAGGTACTCGCGGGTGGTGTAAGTCTGCTCCCATTCGTAGCGGCGGAATTGCGCCGGACCGAAGCGGCGGGACTGGTCGAATTCAGTGGAGTCATCAGGAATGTCGGCTGCCGGCGTGAGGCGCAATCCCGGTGGGGTTTTGGGGTCAAAGCGTTCGTAGCAGTGTTGCGAGTCTACGAAGAAGGCTTCGGTACCGCCTGCTACGTGATGGGTGGAGACCACGGCCAAGCCGCCGCCCGGTCGCAGCAGGCCGGCGACTTTGGCGACTCGAACGCCGGGATCGATCCAGTGGAACGCGGTGGCCGAGAGTACCAGATCGAAGGGTGTCGTCGGTGGTGTCCAGTCCTCGAAAGCCGACACCACGACCGACACGTGAGGAAAGGTGCGCAGGTTGTGGCTCGCCACTGCCGCCAACGCTGGGCTGAGTTCTACCGCGACGACGGTGCCGCCGAGCTGAGCCAGTGGGACCGTCGCCTGTCCGGTGCCGCATCCGATTTCAAGTACCCGGGATTGCGGCCTCAGGCCGGCGAGCTCAGCGAGATCCTTGAAGAGCTGCGCCGGGTAGCCGGGGCGCGCCTGATCGTAGAGGTAGGCATCGTCGCCGAAGGTGCCCCGCAGCAGGTGACGGTCGGCGTCGGTCACGCCACGGATCGTACTTCGCGGCGGCGGTGTGAGAGCGGCCCGCACCCGGAAGGCATGGAGTGCGGGCCGCTGGAGGCCCCGGCGTGTCCGACCCCCTTTGCCGGCGTCGAGGCCACGCACAGCACACGGGTATCTGGCCGGAGCGGTTCAGGGGCAAGCTGATCCAGAACCCGCCGAGCCTGGATCCGTTTCACTTTCCGTGCGTCAGTGCGTACACGCGGTGGGTGGGAGCGCTGCCGGGATGCCCGGGCGCATCCGCGCCGACCTGCATCCGGCACGGCGAACGTCTTGCGTTGCCGCAGGTCAGCGCGGCGAAGACGCTGTCAGCTGATCCCGTCCGAGCGAGGTAAGGATTTGATAATGCCCCTGAGCGCGAATCCACCATAGCCGTTTCGTCTCCGAGCCGTAGTAGTCGTGGGTAACTCGCCAACCGGCAAGCCGGGTCCCTCCCGGATGCAGGTCGGCTACGTCAGCGGCCGGTACCTCCTCGGGCGCGTAAGAGGCAATGGAGGAAGACATGAGGCTCCGCTTCGCCCGTAGCAGCGGACCCGGCAGTCCTGTACGGAAACTCATCCTTGCGGGTCTGATCGCTGGGCTGGCAGTGGCGGCGGTTGCCACGGCGACCCTCGCCGGTGCGACCACCCGGCAGAGTTCGACGAGTGGCGGCTCGTCTTCGATGGCATGGCACGCCACCTCGCTAACCTCTAGTAGAAGCTCGAACAACACACAGTTGCTGGGCATCAGCGACACCGGTGTCATCACCGGGTTCGCCGGCTCGGGCAACTCGACCCAAGGCTTCACGGTCAGTGGCTCCAGCCACAACAACTGGTCGTGGATGCGGATGCCCGGCGCGGTGCAGACGACGGTGGTCGCGGTCAGCGCGAACGGCACGGTCATCGTGGGCTTCTTCGTCACGCGTACCGGCGCGCACTACGGCTTCGTGCGCAGCAACGGGCGCTCCTGGAGCGTCGCCTACCCGCACTCGTCGTTCAGCCAGTTGACGTCGGTGAACAACAACGGCATGGCGACCGGCTGGTACCGCGACTCGTCCGGGCGTACGCGCAGCTTCCTGTACAACACCCGGACCCGCGTGTTCATCATCATCGTGGTTCCGATGCGGGCGACGACCGTGATCGTCACCGGCATCAACAACACCAACACCATCGTGGGCTTCATCGTGACCGGCCGGGTGACCATCGCGTTCGTCATCACGAGGGGCCGGTTCATCACGCTGGTCTTCGGTAACCGCACCAACACGCGGGCCATGGGCGTCAACAACTCCGGGACGGTGGTCGGCGTGTTCGTCGACGTCCGGGGTAGGAGCCACGGCTTCATGTGGACATCCACGGGCATGCACCAGATCGACGCACCGTGGGGCAGCCGGAGCACCGTCATCACCGGGATCAACAACCGCGGCCAACTGGTCGGCGTCTTCGTCGACTCGCGGGGTCGCACCCGTGGCGTCGTCATCGTGTTCGTCGTCGTGCAGTCCACCAACTTCTGGTGGAACGGCCGCACGATGACCCCGATGACGCCCCCGAGCGGCACGCCGGTCCAGATGCCGGGCAGCTCGTCGGCCGCGGACAACACGCAGAACGCTAACAGCGGACATCACTTCTAGGCCGCGTACCAACGCCTCAACACGTCACCGGCGCTCCCGAGGAGGGGGCGCCGGTGACGTTTTGCCACACGAGGCCGGTTGTCGCTTGGCCGACGGTTCCCGGGAGTAAGGTGGCATTGGTTGTCACCTATCTCTTGCGCCGGAGGTCTCGATGACTCGACAGTACCCGCAGCGTCGCCGGCTCCTTGTCGTCTGGCCGGTCGTGCTCGCCGCCACGGGGATTCTCGCCCCGGCCCTGGCGGCGCCGTCCGGCGCGTTCGCGGCCACCCCCAGCATGGCGATCGCTCAGGCCCAGGCACGGTTGTCCGTGCGTCCGCAGAGCGTCCGTCCCGGCGGCCGCATCCTGATCACCGGTTTCATTCCGACCAGCGGGGCGCAGTCCTGCCTGGCCGGGGACGCGGCCATCCCGACCTCGACGGCTGCGCTGTTCCCGCCGGACGGCTTCGGCCCGCCGGCGCCGCGGAGCAACACCGGGCGCTTTGAGATCAGGTACGTGGTGCCCACCTCGACCCCACCGGGCACGTACCGGATCGGGGTGCGCTGCGGCGGCGGCAACGTCGGGGTATCGGCCACCCTGCGGGTCGTCTGACCGGCGGTTACCGGTCCCCTATCCGTGGGTCCAGTGTGGACTGGTTGAGCAGGCGCCGTGTGGTGTACTCCCGGCCATGGTCGAGTATTCGTTGATGATGGTCTCGAGTTCGGCACGGGTGGCGACCTTGTCGAGATCGGTGAATCCATCGGGTGCCCGCTCGGTGACCAGGTCGATGACCCGTTCGGGGCCGCCCCGGCGGTTGTCGTGCACGATCCGGGCGGTTGCCGGGAGCCGTTCGGCTTCGTACGCGCGCAGCGCCGTGGGGACGTCGGTGGTCCGCGCCAGCAGCGGCGCGAGGCACCGGGCGTCGAGGACGGCTTGGCTCGCACCGTTGGAGCCCACGGGGTACATGGGGTGGGCGGCGTCGCCGAGCAGGGTCACCCGGCCGAAAGACCAGCGGGGGACCGGGTCGCGGTCGCACATCGGGAACTCGTGGCACTGTCCGGTGTCGCGGACGACCTGTTCCGCATCCACTGTGGACAGATGGAACTCCCGCTGGACATGGGGCAGCACGTCGCTGAGCTGTCCGGGCCGGCTCCAGTCCTCGCGTCTGGGCGGCGGCTGGGAGCCGTCACCGAGCTTGACGCAGACCACCCAGTTGAGCAGCGGCCTGGCCGGATCGTTCTGGTGCGAGATCGGGTACAGCACCAGCTTGGCCTGTTGCAGCCCGCCGGCAATGATCATCGATCGGCCGGTGAGGAAGCGCGGATACTCCACCGCGCCACGCCACATCAGCACGCCGTTCCACGAGGGCGGCCCCTCGGTCGGGTACAGCTGATGCCGCACGGTCGAATGGATGCCGTCGGCCGCCACGAGGACGTCGCCGTGGACAGAGACTGCCGCGCCGGAGGAGTTCCGGCGGGCCAGGGTGGCGGTGACACCGTGCTCGTCCTGCGCGAAATCCACCAACTGGTGGCCCGTGTGGACGTGCTCCGGTCCGATGCGCTGCCGCGCCGCGGCGTACAGCACGCCGTGCAGGCTGCCCCGGTGGATGGAGAACTGCGGGAAGTCGTAACCGGCGGCGATGCCGCGCGGCTCGCGCCAGATCTCCTGGCCGAACCGGTTCGTGTAGATCAGCTCGTGGGTACGCACCCCCACCGCGTCGAGCGCGTCGAGCAGACCCAACCCGGCGAGTTCCTTCGTGGCGTGGGGAAGGACGTTGATGCCGACGCCGGGTTCGCGAATCTCCCGCGACTGCTCGAATACCTCACACTCCACGCCAACCGCGTGCAGGCTCAAAGCGGTGGCGAACCCGCCGATCCCACCGCCGATGACCAGTACCCTCAAACGTCCGCCCTCCCCGACGTCGCCGGTGTGATACGACGTCCAGTAAAGCATTGATCGACGTCAAGTAATGGGGCGGGCGCGATGGCGAGGTCGATCTCGGCAACGAACACGTGATTGACCCAGGACGTCGCTGACGGCGGGCCCGCCGGGCCAGAGCTACCCGTAGGTACGCGGCCGGGCATGCAAGCCGGCCAGGCTCGTACCGTCGAAGAGCGGGATCCAGGGTGTGTCGGTCACGCTGCGGGCCTTTCAGTGTGCCGGCGACGGCAGTTGGGTGCGCCCGACCGGGCTGCCCGTGTCGATCCAGCGTTGCAGCACGCCCGGGGAGAACAGTTCGTCGATCGTGGTGAATGCCGAGCCGGTGACGGATACCAGTTCGCTGTCCATCGAGCGCAGGATCCGCAGGTCGCGGGTGGCCAGGGGGAGGGACCGCTCGTACACGGTCTGGCGTACGCCGGCGAGCAGGATGTCGCCCGCCTCGGCCACCTGGCCGCCGATGATGATCAGTGACGGGTTGAAGAAGTTGACGATGCTGGCGAGCATCTCGCCGACCAGGCGGCCGGAGCGGCTGAGCAGGGCGACGGTCATCGGGTCGCCGTGGGCCGCCGCATAGGCGAGATCGCTGACGGTGAGTTGGCCGCGGTCCTTGAGCCGCTGCGCGAGCAGCGCGCTCTCGGTCCGCTCCGCGGCCTGGGTGGCCTGGGTGATCAGCGCGCCGCCACCGGCGACGGCTTCGAGGCAGTCGGTCTTGCCGCACCGGCAGATGACGCCCATGTGTTCGCGGATGGCGATGTGCCCCACGTCGCCGGCCACGCCCTGGGCACCGTGGTGCATGCGGCCTCGCGAGACCACGCCGGCGCCGATACCGGTGCCGATCTTGACATAGATGAAGTCGTTTTCCCCGTGCGCCTCGCCGACGCGCAGCTCGCCGAGGGCCATGGCGTTGACGTCGTTGTCGACCCACACCGGTACCGGGTGACGCTCCTGGACCCGTTGCCGGATCGGGTACTCGTGCCAGCCGGGCATGATCGGTGGCGATACCGGTCGGGCGGTGGAGAACTCGACCGGCCCGGGTACCGCGATCCCGACACCCCAGACCGGGCGGCCGGTGCCGGCCGCGGCGAGCAGGCCGTCCCACAGGTCGAAGGCCAGCGCGAGGGCGGGCTCGGGACCGTCGGAGATGCGGTGGGTACGCCGCTCGCGCGCGACCGGTCGGCCGGCGAGGTCGGTCACGGCCGCGGTCATGCCGGTCGCGCCGTAGTGGGCCACCAGCACGTACCCGGCATCCGCGACGAAGTGCAGCCGGCGCGGTGCCCGCCCGCCGGTCGACGGGCCGAGGCTGCTCTCGTCCAGCAGCCCGGCGTCGACGAGCTCGGTGACCCGTTGCGCGACGATCTTCCGGCCCAGGCCGGTCAGCCGCTCGACCTCGGACCGGGTGCCGGCACGCCCGCTGCGGACGAGGTCAAGTACCGCGGACAGCGCGGAGATGCGCGGGTCGAGTACGGCGGTGGGGCCGGGCCGCGGTCCGCCTGCTAGCTCATTCGGCACGCGGTACATCATCCATGAAGCCCGAAGTTTGTCCAAGTGGCATTGACTTATGTTCTTTACGAACATAACCTGGCTCCACTAGAGCGCAGGGAGGGTGTGGTGGGACGACTCGGGTCGGCGGTGGTGGGCACGGGATTCATCGGCCGCGTGCACGCGCGGGCCGTGCTGGCCGCCGGCGGCGACCTCGTGGCGGTTGCGGCGTCCAGCCGGGAGGCCGCCTGTTCCGCCGCGGGCGAGATGCACGCGCGCCGCGGCACGGGAGAGTGGCGCGAGCTGGTCCGTGATCCCGACGTCGATGTCATCCACGTCTGCACGCCCAACGACCTGCATGCGGAGATCGCGATGGCGGCGCTCGCGGCGGGCAAGCACGTCGTGTGCGAGAAGCCGCTCGCGACCGGCATCGACCAGGCCCGGGCGATGCAGCAGGAGGCGGACCGGTCGGGTGCCGTCGCGGCCGTGCCGTTCGCGTACCGGTTCTACCCGACCGTGCGGGACGCGCGGGCCCGGCTCCGGCGGGGCGACGCGGGGCGCCTGCGCCTGATGCACGGCACGTATCTGCAGGACTGGCTGTCGCGCCCCGGCGAGGGCAACTGGCGCACCGACCCGGTCCGCGGCGGCCCGTCGCGCGCCTTCGCGGACATCGGCGTGCACTGGTGCGATCTGGCCGAGTTCGTCACCGGACAGCGCATCGCCCGGCTGTCGGCCCGGCTGTTCACTGTGGAGCGCAACGGCCACCGATCCGGTACCGAAGACGGCGCGGCGGTCATGTTCGAGACGGGCGAGGGCGTACTCGGGTCCGTCGTCGTCAGCCAGGTATCGCCGGGACGCAAGAACCGGCTCTGGTTCTCCCTCGACGGCGAGACCGCGTCACTGCAGTTCGACCAGGAGAACCCGGACTCGCTGTGGATCGGGGGCCGCGAGCACGACGTCGTCGTACCGCGCGCCGCCGAGTCGTCCACAGTGGACGCGAATCGGTACAGCACCGTCCCGGCCGGCCACCCGATGGGCTACCAGGACTGCTTCACCGCGTTCGTCGCCGACGTGTACGCGACCATCCGCGGGGAGAAGGTCGACGGCCTACCCACCTTCGCGGACGGCCTGCGCGCGGCCGTCATCACCGACACCGTCCTGGAAGCGTCGAAGACCAGCACCTGGGTGGAGGTCCCCGGATGAAGCTCGGATTCCTCACCGCCTGCCTGCCCCAGCGCAGCCTCGACGAGATCGTGCCGTGGGCTGCCGCGCACGGCTTCGAAGCCCTTGAGGTCGCCGCCTGGCCGAAGCTCGGCGACCGGCCGTTCACCGCGACGCACCTGGACGTCGAGGCGTTCACGCCCGAGGTCGCCGATACGGTACGGGCGGCCTTCGCCCGGCACCGGCTGACGCTTTCGTCGCTCGCGTACTACGACAACAACCTGCACCCCGACCCCACCGAACGGGCCGCCGTCAACGCCCACGTGTGGCGCTGCCTGGATGCCGCCGCGGCGCTCGGGGTACCCACGGTCGGCACGTTCGTCGGGCGGGACTGGACCAAGCCGGTCGCACAGAACCTCGCCGAGGCGGAAAAGGTCTTCGCGCCACTGGTCGACCACGCGGGCGCGCTCGGCGTACGCATCGTCATCGAGAACTGCGTCATGGAGGGCTGGCACCCCGACGGGTACCCGGGCAACCTCGCGTACTCCCCGGAACTGTGGGAGTGGATGTTCGACCTGGGCCTGTACCTCAACTACGACCCGTCCCACCTGCTGTGGATGGGCATCGACCCGGTCGCCGCCCTGCGCCCGTACGTGGACAGGGTCGCGCACGCCCAGGCCAAGGACATCGAACTCTTCCCGGAGCGGCGTACCCGCTACGGCTGGCCCGGCAAGGCGGTGGTACGCGACTCGCCCTGGGACGTCGGCTGGTGGCGGTACCGGGTACCCGGCCTCGGCCAGGTCGACTGGACCCGCGTCGTGGACACGCTCTACGAGGGCGGCTTCGACGGCGTGCTCTCGGTCGAGCACGAGGACCCCCTGTGGGGCGGCACCGAGGACAAGGTGAAGACCGGACTCGACATCGCCCACCGCACGCTGCGGCCACTCATCGTTGCCTGAATCGCAATACCTGATAGTTCACACCCCGAAGGAGAAGACCGTGGCCACATCCCAGCCTGCCACCAGTGCTCGCCTGTCCAGACGCAGCTTCCTCGGCGCCGGTCTCGCGCTCGGCGCTACGACGACCCTCGCCGCTGCCTGCGGTGGCGGCTCCTCCGCCGGCTCCGGCGGCGGTGCCAAGACCCTGAAGTTCTGGGACATGCCGTGGGGGAGCCCGGCGTACAACACCGCCGGGAAGAAGCTGACCGAGGCGTACGCCCCGGCGGCGGGTCTCCCGGGGGCGAGCTACCAGATCATCCAGTGGAACAACTTCGTGCAGACGTTCTCCTCCGCGATCGTCTCCAGCACCGGGCCGGCCGTCAGCAGCGGCGGCGGGTTCCAGGCGTTCCAGTTCGCCGCGCAGGGCGCCATCGCGTACGCGGACAACGTCGTCGCCACGTTCCAGAAGGACGGTACGCTGGACGACTTCCTGCCGGGTGTCATCGAGAACATGAAAACCGACAAGGGCTACGCCGCCATCCCCTGGCAGTTGGACCTGCGCGTGTGGTGGTACCGAAAGTCCATTCTGGACAGTCTGGGGCTCCAGCCACCCACCACCTGGGACGAGCTGCTGACCGTCGGCAAGGCGCTGGCGAAGAAGGGGTACTACGGCTTCGGTGTCGGCGCGGGTGCCGGCGACAACCTCGGCGCCCACGCGATGATCTGCATGATGATCAACAACGGCGGCGGGCTGTTCAACCCGGCCGGCGAGCTCGACCTGGTGACCGACCGCAACATCGAGGCGATGGCATTCGTGCGGGAACTCGCCAACGAAAAGATCATCGACCCGGCGGCGGTCAGCTACACCATCGACAACGAGACCACCCAGTGGAAGTCCAAGAAGTTCGCCGTCGGTATCAACACCCCCGGCCTGGACAACGTCACCGGTGACGCGTCCGGCGACCTGCTCGTCATGGGCCCGATGGCCGGCCCGCACGGGGACAAGGGTTCGCTCATGTTCGTCAACAACATCATGATGTACCGCAACACCCCGTCCCAGCAGGGTTCGGAGGCGTTCGTCGAGTACTACATCAAGAACATGAAGACCTACTGGGAGCAGAACGTCGATCCGGCCATCCCCGCGCTCAAGTCCATCGTCGCCCTGCCGGCCTTCCAGCAGCAGACCCAGAAGCTCAAGGTGGTCAGCGACTGGCAGCCGATCTGCAAGTCCTATGCGTCGCTGTCGAACACACTGTCGCCGGCACTCGCCCAGATCGACGGCGGGCAGCCGCTGAGCGAGTTCACCCAGCGCATGCTCCAAGGTAAGACCGACCCGAAGACCGCGCTGCAGACGCTGGAGACCGCCCTCAAGGCGATCGTCAAGTAGGCCGGGCACGCCGTGACCACCAGCCTCATCGATACTCCGCACAGCCCTCCGGTCGCGCGGCAGTCCAGGCCGAAACCACGCCTGAGCGTCCGCCAGGGCACCCTCCTGGTACTGGTCCTGCCGTCCGTCGTGATGCTCGTCCTCATCAACGGCTATCCGCTGGTCTCCGGCCTGCTCCAATCGCTGCGGGACGGGACGCTGCTGTCTTCGGGCTCCTTCGTCGGAGCGGGCAACTTCACCACCGCACTGACCAGCGCCTCGTTCTGGAACGCCGCGACGTTCACGCTCGTGTTCACCCTCGTCGGTGTCTTCGGCAGTTGGCTGGTCGGGCTGGGCCTGGCACTCCTGCTGCGTACCCGGATCCCCGCGCGCGGGCTGTTCAAGGTGCTGCTGTTGCTGCCGTGGGTGGTGCCGATCGTCGTGTCGTCGACCGCATGGAACTACCTCGTCGCCACGCCCGCATCTCCGCTACCCAGGCTCACCCACGCGCTCGGGCTGGGCTCGACGCTGTTCCTCGCCGACCCGACTCTCGCCAAAGTCACCGTCTGCGTGTTCAAGGTGTGGGTCAGCTTCCCCTTCATGATGCTGATGAACTCCGCCGCGCTGTCCGCGGTCGAACCGACCGTGTACGAAGCGGCGCGGATGGACGGCGCGAGTTCGTGGCAGCAGTTCGTCCACATCACCCTGCCGATGATCGCGCGGTCCACGTACATCTCGTGGATCCTGATGACGATCTTCTGCGTGAACGACTTCCCGACGATCTACCTGCTGACCGGGGGCGGACCCGTCGACGCGACGACCTCGCTCGTCGTCCTCGCCTACCGCACCGTCTTCCAGAACTTCCAGGTTGGTCTGGGCATGGCCATCGCGTACATCATGACCGCGGCACTCGTCGCGCTGTCCGTCATCCTGTACCGCCAGATCCGGCGGGCAGCGATATGAGAGCCCGCGGCCAGTGGTGGCGTTTCGTCCTCATGCTGGGCATCACGCTGGTGGCCCTCGTCCCGATCGGGATCGTCATACTCCTGGCGTTGCGACCCGGTACCAGCTCGACCACCACGAGTACCTTCACGTTCGAGAACTTCACCGCCATATTCCAGCGGACCAGCGTGCTCACCTGGCTGCGTAACAGCCTCGCCGTCAGCGCGGCCACCGTCGTGGCGTCCGTCGCGGTCGCCGCACCGGCCGGGTACGTGCTCTCCCGTGGACGCGGGCGCAGTACCGCGACGTACTCCCTGCTGCTGTTCGTCGTGCAGTCCCTGCCGGTCATCACCGCCGTCATCCCGCTGTTCATCCTGTTCGCGAAGCTGCACCTGGTCGACAGCCTGGTCGGGCTCGGCATCGTCTACATCGGAGCGTCCATGTCGGTCGCGGTCTGGATGATGGCCGCCTACATGGACACCATCCCGGTCAGCCTCGAAGAGGCGGCGTGGATCGACGGCGCATCCACCTTCGCCGGGTTCCGCCAGATCGTGCTGCGCAACTCGCTGCCGGGGGTGCTCTCCACGGCGATCTTCACCTTTCTCGTCTCCTGGAACGACTACCTGGTCGCCATCGTCTTTCTCCGCAGCGACGACCGCCTCACCCTGCCGCTGGGCGTGCAGTCGTTCTTCCAGCAGAACCAGACCGACTGGGGTTCGGTGATGGCCGTCGCCGTCATCATGATGCTGCCGCCGGTCATCGTCTTCGGCGCCCTCAACCGGTACTTCAGCGTGGGCGGCATCGGCGGCTCGCTCGCCGGCCAATGACAGGTCAGGAGAACGTTCATGAGCAATCCTCCCTCCGTCGGGTTCAACCCGCTCACCTGGTTCTTCAACCAGGACGGGTACCACCCCGAGCTGGCGCCGCCACTTGAGGAGATCTACCGGCAGATCAAGAAGTCGGGATTCGACGCGGTCTTCGCCGAGGTGCCCGCGGGCATGGGCATCGCGGACTACCGCGCGCTGCTGGCCGAGGTCGGCCTCGAACCGGCCCCGGGCTACTTCCAGGCATCCTTCGCGGACAGCACCCGGTTGCCGGGGGTGGTGGAAGCCGCCAAGCGCGTCGCCGCCCAGCAACAGGAGCTCGGGCTGAGCCGCATCTTCATCGCGGAATCCTTCGGCGCCGCCCCACTGCGCGCGCAGCGCCCCGCGATCGGCGCCGGCTTCGACCAGGCCCGGCTGCAATCCATCGCGGAGAACCTGGGAGTCGTGGCGGCCGCGATGACCGCCGAAGGCGTACGGCCCTGTCTGCACCAGCACATCGGCACCTGGATAGAAACACCGGACGAGCTTCAGTTCGTACTCGACAACACGAGCCCCGACGAACTCCTGTTCGGCCCCGACACCGGTCACCTCGCCTGGGCCGGCGCGGACCCGGCCACGGTGATCGCCGCGAACCTCCCGCGCGTGGGCGCCGTACACCTCAAGGATTTCCATGCCGCCCAGGCTGAGCGTGCGATCAGCGCGAGCCTGCCGTATGCGAGCGCGACGATTGCCGGCGACGGCGAGCGGGTGTGGACCGAACCGGGCAACGGTGACATCGACCTCGACGCCGTCCTGCGTGTGCTGTCCGGGTTCGACGGCTGGTACGTCGTGGAAGTCGACGTCGCCGACCAGCCGACGCCGGCCGATACCGCCAACGTCAGTGCGGCATGGGTCCGTGAGCACCTCGGTGGCCCGGCGTGACCAGCACGCTGGGGGTCGCGCTCATCGGCGCCGGACCGGTCACGCACGCCATACACCTGCCTACCCTGGCCTCGCTCGCCGACCGCCTGCACATCAGCGTGGTGATGGATGTCGACCCGGTGCTCGCGGGGGCGGTCGCGCAGCGGTGCGCCGCGCGGGCCACCACGTCGCTCGAAGACGCGCTCGCCGACCCCGCCGTCGACCTGGTCGCGATCTGCAGCCCGGGCCAGTTCCACGCCGAACAGGTCGTGGCCGCCGTCACCGCGGGCAAGCGCGGGGTCCTCTGCGAAAAGCCGCTCGCGACCACGGCGGACGAGGCCGCGCGTATCCGCACCGCGCTGGCCGGAGGCCCCTGCGCGTTCGTGGTGGGCGCCATGCACGCGTACGACCCCGCGTGGGTGGCGGCCAGCGCGGCCATGGGGGAACTCGCCCGGACCGCGACCCTGGTACGGTCGGCCATCTACCTGCCCGCCAACGAGGAGTTCACCGGCCTGGCAACCGACCCGCCGCCGACCTCCGCGACCGCGCGACCGCCGGGTGGCACCGCGCCGGACGTCCGGCCCGCCGCACTGGTCAGGATGGGCATTCTCGGCCTCGCCACGCATACGATCCCGCACCTGCGACGGTTCTTCCCGCAACCACCCGAACTCGCCAGCGCCCGGTACGTCGCGCCCTGGGGCTACCATCTCGTCTTCGAGCAGGGCGGCCGGATCGCCGAACTCCTGGCGCTCATGCCCGGCGACTGGGAGCCGGACTGGCGGCTCGACGCCTGGGGTCCGGGCGGGAGCCTGCACCTGCGCTACCCACCGTCCTATGTGCTCGCCGGATCCGCACACGCGACACTGATCGACGCCGCCGGGTCAGGCCGCAGCTGGCAGGCGGACATCAACGGGTACCAGGCGGAGTGGCGACACCTCGCCGACGTCGTCACCGGCCGGGCAGTCCCGTCGATCCCCGCCGGACAGGCCATCGACGACCTGTTGTACGCGCTGGCGATCGCCGACGCCGTCGACACCTGTCTGGAGAAGACGCCATGACGGTGCTACCCGTGCAGGAGCCCGAGAGCGGCCTGCCGAGCCACGTGCGGGCCAGTCTCGCCGGCGTACCCGGACGGCTGCGACCCGCCCCCGACGGGCCGGTGCGGTGGATCGACGGGAGCGCCGGGTGGACCGCCCGCGCGCGTACGCACCTGGAGCACGGTGCGCGTGGCCTGCTGGTCGACCTGCCCGCCATCGAGCCCGCCGGTGAGATCGAAGCGCTGCGCGACGCGGCCGACGGTACCGGTGCGGTCATCGCCGTCGCCTCGCCGTACGTCCACTCCCCGGCGTGGACCGCCTGCCGCGCCGAACTGGCGGACGACCGGCCGCAGATCAGCCTCCTCGACGTGGTTACCGTGACCGTCGACCCGGCCGGCCTCGACCGCTCGCTGCTGGCATCGCTGGCCGCCGTACGGCCGTTGCTGCGCGGCACATCCCTGCGCCGGGCCGCCCCGGACGTCGCCACCACGCTAGTCACGCACGCCGGCGGCCTGGCCGTGACCCTGGCCTGTGCGGTATCCGTCCGTCCCGGCATGGTGCTGACCGCCGTCGGGCCCCACCGCAGGTGGCGGGTGGACCTGCCACACGACGGTACCGCCCGCCCCGGCCACGCGACTGTGCACGACGCGAGCGGAACCCGGGCGTGGCGGCCGATCTACGCCAGCAGTGCCCGTGCCGCGTGGACCGACCTCCACGCGGCGGTGACCGGCGGTACCCGGCCGGCCTACGGGCTCGACGATCTGCTCGCGGACGTGCTGCTCCTCGACGGCTGAGGTTGGTGACGCCCGCCACCGCCCGCCAGACGCCCGGGCGCGAGGGCTTCCTGGTACCGCCGTATGGTCGTGGCTTGTGAGCGGCGCGCTGCTGGTAACCGCCGTGGTTGCTTTCGCGGGCACCACGGTCGACGATCTGGTGATTCTGGCCGCGCTGTTCATGTCCGGCCGTACCACCGGCACGCCCCGTGCGGCCGCGATCGTCGGCGGGCAGTACGCGGGTTTCGCCGCCATCCTCGCGGTGGCCGTGCTGGCTGCGGCCGGGCTGGCGGTGATACCTGACCGGTGGGTGGGGCTGCTCGGCCTGGTTCCGGTGGGCTACGGCGGGTGGAGTTTGTGGCGGCTGCGTACCGGCGACGGGCAGGCGCGGCCACCGTTGGCGGCCACGGCAACCCGTATCGCCGCCGTGACCTTCGCCAACGGTGCGGACAACATCAGCGTGTTCACGCCGCTGCTGCGTACCCTGCGCATGCCCGGGTCGGTGTTCGCCGTCGCTCTGTTCCTGGTGCTGGTCGGTGTCTGGTGCGTGGTCGGCGCCGCGCTGGGCGGTCACCGGGCGGTCGTGGCCACGCTCGGTCGGGTCAGCCACTGGTTGGTCCCGGCGGTCTTCATCGTGGTGGGTCTGCTGATCCTCGTCACCAGCGGCATCCTCGCCACGATCGCCAGCGCGGTGTGACCGCCCGGCCGGGTCTCAGTCGAACAGGTCGCCGAGTATGCCGCGCCGCTTCCGGCTGTGGCCGCGATAGTCCGTGGCACGATAGTCCGTGCCGCGGTTGCCGCTGCCGTAACGGTCGTCGTGGTGTGTCGCGCGGCCCGTGCTCGGCGGTGAGGTGGGGCCGACGGCGGTTTCGAGGTCCAGCAGTCGGTCCAGTTCGCCGCGGTCGAGGAAGATGCCGCGGCACTCGGTGCACTGGTCCAGGTGGATGCCACTGCGCTCGTACGTGCGCATCGAGGCGTGGCATTTCGGGCAGGTCAGGACCGTATCGGTCGGGCTCATGTCGGACTCGCCTCCCTTGGGCTCGTGCGATGGCGTGTCCTCGACGGTAGCGCCACCTCCTGGGTAGCGGCTGGACGCCGGCTGACCCCAGGCTGGGATCCCGCCACCCTGTCATTCGTCAGTCGCAGCTACCTGAACAGGCGACGAACGGTGCCGTGGTGCCGGTCAGGGTGGTGGTGCCCGGAGTCAGACCGCCCGCGCTGGCGGTCATGGTGATGGTGCCCGCCCCGGTGGCCCGGACGAGGGCGTACGCGATCCCCTGGTAGGCGTCGCGGACGTTGCCGCGGAAGGTCTCCTGCGTCGGGCTGCCGCTGTCGACCGCCACGATCACGCCCGGTCCGCTGATGCTGAACGTGATGGGAGTGGCCGAACCGGTCACGACCCGGCCGGCCGGGTCGGCGATGGTCGCCTTCACATACGACACGTCGTTGGCGTCTGTCGACACGGTGCCGTGGTCGGGTGCGAGCAGTACCCGGCTGGCCGTGGTACCGGTCGGCGGGGGCGAGGTGCGGGGTGCGCCCCACGTGCTCTGCCACGAGTACCCGATGGGCTGTACCGTCCCGACCGCGTCCAGGAGGCCGAAGGCGGGTTGGACGCTGGGCCACAGCCCGTCCGCCTCGCCGAGGTAGGCCGCGCCGGTCCAGATGAACAGGCCCGTGACGCCGGGGTTGTTCAGCACCGTGGTCCACGCCGACGTGGCGGTACCCATCTCGGTGAACAGCCCGGGCCGGGCGGGTGACATGCCCATGGCCTGGATGACCTCGGCCGGCCGGTAGTTGCCGCCGAATACGTCCACTGTGGTCCGGGTCGCGCCGGTGACGTCGCCGCTGTCGGAGGGCCGGAACAGAGCCTGGGTGACCGGGCGGCCCGGATCCAGCGCGTGCGATATGGACACCATCCGGGTCAGCAGCGGGGTCCGTGTCGCCAGCGGGTCGCGGATTTCGTTGCCGGTACTCCACATCGCCACGCTGGGGTGGTTGCGGTCGCGCATGACAGTGCTGGTGGCGTCGACCTGGTACCAGGGCACCGAGCCGGTCGCGCCGGGTACCGGCGGTGTGCCGGTGGGCGCCGGCGCGGTCTGGTTGAAGTATGTCGCGTAGTCGCCGACGTCGGTGTACTTGTGCTGGGTCCACACGTCGAAGAACTCGTCCAGCACCAGGAAGCCCATCCGGTCGGTCAGCTCCAGGAAGGCCGGGCCCGGTGGGTCGTGCGCCGTGCGGATCGCGTTCACGCCGAGGGCCTTGAGTTCGGCCAGCCGTCGCTGCATGGCGCGCTGCGGGACGGCCATCCCCAGGCCGTGCAGATCCTGGTGCAGCGCGACACCCTGGAACTTGACGCTCCTGCCGTTCAGGCTCATCCCGGTCGAGGGGCTGAAGGTGAGGCTGCGGATACCGACGGGGGTGATGTCGTCGTCGACCGCGGTACCCCCGACGAGGACGTTGGTGGCCAACGCATACATGTTCGGGGTCTGCAGGTCCCACAGCCTGGGGTTGCTGACCGCCACGTCGTAGCTGAAGGTTGCCGAGGTGCCGGCGGCGACGGTTCTGGCCGCCGTGGTGACCGGCGGCAGTGCCGCACCGGTCGGGTCGGACAGTACACCCTGGACACTGACCGACGCGGACGCGCCGCCGCTGTTGACCACGGTGGTCTGCGCGTGCACGGTGGCGGCGGAGGTGGTGGGGTTCGGCGTGGTCACGTAGGTGGCCCACTGGTCGACATGCACCGGATCGGTCGCGATCAGCCGGACGTCGCGGTAGATCCCGGCGCCGGTGTAGAAGCGTTCGGCCGGCTGCGGGCCGGTGTCGGTCTTGACCGCGACCACGTTGTCGACGCCACCGAACTTCACCGCCGCGCTGATGTCGTAGCGGAAGCTGGTGTACCCGTACGGGTGGGTGCCGATCAGCGTGCCGTTGACGTACACGCTGGCGTTGGCCATCACGCCGTCGAACTCGAGGAAGACCCGGCGCGTGGCGGGTACCGCGGCGAGCGAGAAGTGCTTGCGGTACCAGCCGATGCCCGAGGGCAGGTAGCCGCCCCGGCCGGTACTCGGCGCCGTCTGGGAGAACGGGTCGGCCGGCGGGTTCGCACCCTCGATACTCCAGTCGTGCGGCACGGTGAGTACGCGCCAGCCGCCGTCAGGGTACGAGGCGGCGCTGGCACCGCTCGCGTCTCCATAGTGGAACAGCCAGCCGGGATCGAAGTCCGTGACCGTCCGGTACCGGTTGGTGGCGACCGCGGTCGGGGCGGTCGGGGCGACGCCCGCAGCAGCGCTCCCGAGAGCCTGCGTCGCGGCGAGCGGTGTGGCGATCAGAAGTGCCAGGGCGCAGGCTCGGATCTGGCGGGCCATGGCGCCAGCGGAGGCGGATCGGGGCGGCGGGAACACGGTGACTCCATCCGGGCGGTACGGCATCGACGTTCCCGAATATCATCGCAGACCCGTAGGTGATGTCCAGTGCACCGCAGCCGTGCCACGGTAAGTTTCGCGCCCCTACCGGGCCCGGAAGGCGCGAGGTCGGGTCGTCCAGGTGCCGGTGGCGGATTCCGCGCGTCCCCGCAAACCCCGCCGTGCCAGCACCACGAACGAGACGCCGGCGAGCAGGAGTACCACGGCTGCGCCGATGAGGCCGGCGGCCGGTGGTCCGGTGGCCGGTAGTACCGGCGTGAACGTGATGACCGTGCAGCGGGGCGCGGCGAGGCCGATGAGAACGGCCGGCGCGCACAGCGGGTACCGGCCGGCCGCGGTGGCCTGGACGTGCATCGTGACCGTGCAGGAAGCCTGGTCCTCGGTCAGCGTCGCGGCCAGCGCCAGCCGGTTGCCGCCGGGCCGGGCGGCCAGGGTCGCGGCCGTGCAGTCGGTGCTCGCCGCGCCGCTGCCGTGGGCCAGGGTCAGCCCGGTGGGCAGCGTGTCGATGAGGGACCAGCCCTGCTTGCGACCGCGTTCGGCGGTGTTGGTGACGGTCAGCGTCACGGTCGTCCCGCCGCCGGCCGGCACGGTCGCGGGCGAAGCCCCCCAGGCCAGCCGCGGGGTGACGTCGACGATGCGGAGGTTGTCCACCGCGCCGTCATTGCCGGTACCCGAGTCCTGGGCGTTCGTCAGTCGCAGGCCGAGCGAAGAGCCGGTGAACAGGATGGCGCGATCGGCGGTGTACCGGCCCACGGAGACACCGGCGAGCACCGTCGCCGGATCCGTACACGGGTCGATCGGTGTCGCCTCCAGCGGGATCACGGTGTTGCTGGTGAGCAGGGCAAAGGCCAGCAGCGGGTGCGCGACGTGGCAGTTGACGGCGGCGGCGTCGACCGCGAACGTGATGAAGCGGTGGGTCAGGGACATGCTCACCGGCGTCACGGTCTGGAACATCACGTGGTCGGCGCCCGGGTTGGCCGCCGTGTACTCACCGAGGGCGTGGTTGGTGGCGCCCGAACCGCCGGCCCAGTCGCCGAGGGCTGACGCCATCCGTTGGAGGTCGGTCCACGACTCGACATCGGGGCAGCCGCTGCCCGACGGGATCGTGGCCGGCTGCTGGGCCGAGGTCAGGATGCCGTTGCAGTTGCTCAGCCATTGCGGATCGGCGGTGTACGTCTCGTCGGCCGGTGGCGCGCCCACGTACGCGTCCAGCTTGATCGGTGTGGCACCCTGGCCGTGCTCGAAGTCCTCGGTGTAGAGCGGCGTTGGCGCCGGCAAGGCGGCGGGGAGTGCCACCGCGGAGGTCGGCGGCAGGACCACGCCCGCCGCACCGACCACTACCAGCAAAGCCCACGTCAGGCGCACAGGAAGTGCAACGATCAACACGGCGGCAGGATGCGAATCTGCGCGCCGAACGCGGGTCAGTGCCTCTTCGATGGGTGGGAGCCGTAGTCATTCGTATCGGCGCGGCCCTCGACCGGTAGGTCCAGGCTGAGCTGGAAGCCGTTGCCGGACACCGCGTGGGCCTGGAGGGTGCCGCCCAGCAGTTCGGCGCGCTGGCGTAGTCCGGCCAGGCCGTGGTGGGCGCTGGGTAGGGGTATCACGGGGCGGGTCGGTGCGGTGTTGGTGACGGTGGTGCGTATCTGGGTGGCGCCCTGGTGGATCTCGACGGTGGCGGTGGAGCCGGGTGCGTGTTTGCGGACGTTGGTGAGTCCTTCTTGGACGGTGCGGTAGATGGCGCGTTGTACCGGTGGTGGCAGGTCGCCGCTGGCGGGTACGTGCAGGGCGAGTTGTGCCTCGATGGCGCTGCCGGCGACGAGTTCGGGGAGTTGGGCGAGGGTGGGTTGGGGTGTCAGTTCGGTGGGCAGGCTGCCGGAGGCGCGCAGCACGCTGACCATGTACCGCAGTTCGTCGAGGGTCTGTACGCTCAACCGGCGGATGGTGGTGGCCGCCTCCATGGCGTGCGGGTCGGGGGTGCTGACCTGGAGGGCGCCGGCGCGTACCGCGATGAGGCTGACCTGGTGGCTGACGACGTCGTGCATTTCGCGGGCCAGTTGCGCGCGGTCCTTGGCCAGGGCGCTCTGGGCGGTGAGCAGCCGTTCGTGTTCGCGGGCTTCGGTGATTTCCGTGATCCGGGCGGCCAGGTCGGCGCGTACCTGGACGAGTTGGCCGAGGAAGACGGGGGCCGCGGCGGTGGCCAGGCCGTAGCCGAGCAGAGCGAGGTTGGTCGGGTTGTTGAGTATGTTGAGTTTCACGATGGGCCAGGGCACCATGTAGCAGGTGGCGAAGGTGGCCGCGTAGCAGCCCAGCAGGACGCGGTTGCGCGTCTGGGTGGCGAGGGTGAACAGCGCGATCAGCGCCGCGTACAACGCCCACGCGAACAGTACCGCGGGCAGGGTCACCAGGAGCACGATGCTCGGAGCCTTGCGCCGCAGCAGCAACGCGGTGGCGCCGACGGTGCCGCAGGCGAGGCCGAGCCGGTTTTCGGTGCCGGTCTGGAACACGGTGTCGAGCAGGCAGAGGACTACCAGGCCGGCGTTGACGAGTGGTTGCGGCAGGGCGCGCGGTAGGCGGCTCACTCCGGTTCTTCGTTGCCGGCGCCTGCTCGGCTGGGTTGGGAACCGGGCGGGGTAGTGGGGTGGGGCGCCCCTGGATCGGCGGTGGGTGGATGGGATCCGGTGCCTGGGCACGGTTCTGGTCATGACGCTCCCAGACCTCGCAATCGGTCGGGCGTTCCGGTGCGGTGTGCCACCGGGCCACGGCGTCGGTGCCGACGGCGGTGGCGGGCGCCTCGATGTCGCTGGCCGCGCGGAGGATGAGCGGGAAGCCGGAGCGGATTCGCCGCCCTGACCCGGATCACGTGTCAACTTTAGATGGCCGGCCGGCGGCGGTGTTCCGGCCCGCGCCAGGAGGGCCCGGGTGTGGGGGATGGATCCAGCCACCCGGCGGGGCGTATTCGCCGACCGGCGGGGTCGAAACCCGAACGTCGGGTGCCGGGGTGGGGCGGCCACCCTAGGTGCGGTTCAGCGCCCGCGGGGGTTGCGAATGATGTTGCTGGCCCCGCACACGGGGCAGCGCAGGTGACGCTCCACTTGGGACGGATCGTCTTTTGCCGGTACGTCGGTCACGCTGAGGTATCCGTCACCGTGACGCGGGCACAGCACCTGCGCCCGCGGGTCGGCCGCGAGTATCTTCGCCGCCTGTACCCAGCGCTGCCATTCGGTGTCCGCGCCGGTCATAGGACCCCCAAACCCTTCAGGAATTCGTACGCGCGGCTCGCGAAGCTGAACGCCGCCTCGGTCTCGCTGGCCGCGGTCGCGCCGGTGACTCCCGACTCGGGTGCCACGCTGGTGGTCAACCGGAACAGCTCGTGCAGCACGGTGCGGGCCAGTTCACCCTCGCTGGCGAACGCCTCGTTGCCGATGAGGAACCCGTTCTCGCCGAACATGGTCATGCCGGAGGCGGGCAGACCCGGCTCGTACTGGATGATCCGGCCGGCCACTTCGACCACAGTGGACTCACCGGCCGCCTGCGCCTCGACGATCTGCGCCATCTCGGCGCTCTCCATGATGCCGTTGGCTTCGGCGATGATGCCGGCCTCCTCGGCGGTGAACCCGGCCTCGACCGCGGCCGCGGCAAGGCCGCCCTCGGCCGCCGCGCCGATGCCCAGCGCGGCGATGATCTCGGGCAGGAACGCGATGATCGCGACGAGTGCGGCGATCGCGACCACGACGGCGATGGCCGCGGCGATCGTTCCGTAGCAGTCGCTGAGCCCGCCGCAGTTGTCCGCGTACGCGGGATCGGGGATGGTGGCGAGGACGGCGATGGTGGCCAGGACGCCGATGCGGTGGCGGATGCGGGCGCTCACGGCGACCCCGGTCCCTTGGCGGCCCGGCGCGGCCGTCCGGGCAGCAGCAGCGCCGCGACCAGCAGCGCGGTGGTCGCGCTGGCCAGCACGGGCAGGAAGCTGTCGGTACCCGACCACGCGGGCGCGATCAGCACCTGTGCCATCACGAAGCTGACCGCGACGGCGGCCAGCAGCCGCAGCAGCAGCGGTACCCGGTTGACCAGCCGCGCCCAGGCGCCGCTGCGCTCCAGCACCGTGCCGCGCAGCGCCAGTGCGCCCGCGAACACCGCCGCGAACGCCAGCGCGTGCCACCACGCGGTGAACAGGCCGGCCATCAGGAAGGTGGTCAGCAGCGTGCGCAGCGGAACCGATACCCACAATGGCCATGGGCGAGCCGGCCGCAGAGTCGCTGGCGGGGCCGGCGACACCGGCCGTGGCCGGCGGGCGGCGACGTCCTCGGCGACCACCCGCGCGGCGGTCACCGCGAGAGCCAGCACGATGAGTACCGCCCCCTGGGTCTGCACCGGTGCGATCGCGTCGGTCGGCGGCTGGCCGCCCGACCAGGTGTAGACCGGCCGGATCAGCGTGGGAACGGTGTGGGTCCACGCCCAGAGCAGTGCGGCCGCGATCAGCGCCGCGGCCGTGGCGGCCAGCGCCGTGGGCGGGCGCGGCCTGGCGGACAACCGGATCCATGACACGGTACGCCGACCCAGCCGCGCCGCCACCAGAGGCGTGAGCACCAGCGCCGAGGCGAGAAGCAGGTACCCGATGAACAGCGGCACGATGACCGTGAGGATCAGCGCGGTGAACGAGCCGTAGAAGGACTGGCCGTGCTGGTGCAGCGCGAGGTCGCCGAGCACGTACCCGATGGTCGCCCAGGTCCCGGGCGCGGCGCCCAGGCTGGCGACCGTGACCAGCAGGCTCATGCCCAGCAGCGTCGCGGTGTACGTGTCGCCGGCCGACCACGGGCGCCAGCCGACCAGCAGCCCGAGCAGCAGCGCGGCCGGCAGCGCGACGGCACCGGCCACCGGCCAGGCGCTCAGGTAGGCGCCGTCGGCCAGCGCCGTGCCCAGGACCGGCAGCCGGGG
>DATEJJ010000386.1:0-2081 GCA_035278125.1 Rugosimonospora sp. | reverse complement strand
GGGGGTCGCCGGCCTCGGCTGCAGTTCCGTGCCGCAGCGGAAGGGGTGCGACTGCGTATCGACGGCACCGAGATCCGGGTCCGTCGTCCCCGGGCCGGACGGCCCTGCCGCAAGGCGTTCGTATCCGGCAAGGCGAAACAGTCTTTCTGACCCTTCCGGGGACGCCTCGCTGGCGTGAAAATTTGGGGCGGGTGCCCGCCGACGCCGATCGTTTTTTGGGTTGCGAGCCCGTGAAACAGTCTGGCGCAGGGGCCCGACCTGAAGGGTCACGCACTGTGCTTCGAGCACGCCGGTCAGAATTTCGGTTCCCGACCGAGGCCCTGCGGGCATCCGCCACCCGTTCTATGGACAGGATGCTGGAGGAAGCCTGGTGGTAGGCGAGCCTGAGGAGATCCCCGACGCCGAGCATGAGCAGGTCGTGGAGCGGGTCTGCGCGATCGATGTGGCTAACTGGGTAGGCCACGCGGCGAGGTGCCTGGCGTGCAGGTCCTTTTCCGCGTGGCCCCCCGCCGAACCCCGCGGACACCTTTCGGTGTACGAGGCTCTCCAGTGATCTATGCCGCGTGTGTGGTGGGTTGCCGGTCGTGGACGGTTTCGTGGCAGGGGTGGCAGACCACGAGGGTCTTGCGCCGCATCCTGGCCATGAGGGCCGCCCAGGCCGGTTGGGCCGGTCCCGGTGGTCCGAGCCGGGCGAGGCTACCGACCTGGTGCACCTGCACCAGGCCGGGTTGCTCGCACAACTCGCAGCTACCCTTGCGGAGCCGGGCGGTCAGCTCCTTGACGGGGTAGGTCACCGGTGTGGGGACGCGGTCGACGAGCGTCGCGTCCCTGTGTCGTGCCAGGGGTATCCCGCCGAACCGGGCGACCAGTGGCTGCCTGCCGTCGCGGTCTTGCCGGGCTTGGAAGCAGGTCCGTTTACCGTGCGGAGTTTCCACCGTCGCCCTGTACTTGGCGGCGGTCTTCGACACGGTGGACTTGTGCTTGGCTGCCAGGGTCTTGAGCATGGAGGTCTCGGCGACCCAACGCAGCCGGCCCAGCCGCCAGACATCGCTGGCGAGCAGGTAGTACTGGACGATGCCCCGGTATTCCGCTCCGTAGGTGGCGACGATCTCGTAGTCGTCGAGGTTGCACAGGGCGCTGCGGGCTTCGGGTTTGCCGCGCCGCAGGTAGGGGGCACATTTCGCCGTGATCACATCCCGGGGGACGCGCAGCGCGATGGTTCCGTTGATCGACCGCCGACCGCGGGTGACCTTCGTGTCGCTGTGCTGAGTGATGATCTCGTAGCCGAGGTATCGCGCCGCCCGGGTGCGGGCGTGCGTGACCAGTGTCTTGTCCGGGTTGAGTTCCAGCTTGAGTTGTTCACGCAGGAACACCGCCACCTGGTTCTTGATCTGTTCGGCTTCGGCTTTCGGTCCGATGAAGCCCAGGAGGTGATCATCGGCGTAGCGGGTGTAGTACAGCCGCCGGTAGCCCGGATCGTTCGGATCCTGACTGGGCATGCCGCGCATCCGCCGTTGCAGCGCTCGGACCGTGGTCCGGTCGCCGCGCCGGCGGGCCCGCAGAATTGCTTGCCGGATCGCGGTGTGCGCCCGGTTGTGCTGGCGCGCGACCCCCTGGGTGTGTTGCGGGATGAGAACTGTCTCGACGTAGGTGTCCAACTTGGACAGATAGATGTTCGAGAGGACGGGCGAGGCGACACCGCCTAATGAACAGTGCTGGGTTATGCGCAGCGTCGACCCGTCCGGCCTGGTGAGAGCGACGCTGGGGATCGATCACTACGCATAACGCGCCGAGGATTCTGATCACGCGGTTCGGCATGGTGCCGGCCCGCATGATCGGAGGTCGTGATGGCGACGTTGTCTGCGCTGGTGTCGGGTCTGGACGCGGAGTTGAGGCGCCTGGGCTACAAGGACGCCACGATGGTCTGGTACCGGAACTGCTGGCGCCGTATGCAGTGGTTCTTCGCGGCCCGTGGTGTCGAGGGGTTCTCGCTGGATATGGCGATGGCCTGGGTCGATGCGGCGGCGGGCGGCTTCTTCGCCAAGGAGCAGGTGGGCGCACTCAAGCCAACTGATGTCTAT
>DATEJJ010000385.1:0-9338 GCA_035278125.1 Rugosimonospora sp. | reverse complement strand
CCTCCTCGATCACGCCCGGCCCCCGTCCGCGCCGGCCAGAACCAGTTGGGCCCGCAGCGTCGCCAGCGCCCGGGAGATGTGCGCGCGCACCGTGCCGACCGCGCACTCCATCACGTCGGCGATCTCCGAGTCGGTGAGCCCCTCGTAGAAGCGGAGTACGACCGCCGCCCGCTGGCGCCGGGGGAGCGTCGCGAGCAGCGCCCAGATGCGGTCCCGCTCCGCGCTGTATTCGGCGTGGTCCGGGGCCGGCGGCGGCTCGCCCGGGTCGGCGCGCAGCACCACGCGGCGCAGCCAGGAGCCGCGCCGCCAGTCGATGAACGCGTTGGTGAGCATCCGCTTGACGTACCGGTCGGGCACGTCGGCGCGGGCCACGTGCCGCCACTTCAGCTGTACCCGGATCATCGTGTCCTGCACGATGTCCGCCGCCGTGTGGGGATCACCGGTGAGCATGAGGACGTATCTCAGCAACGCCTGTAGCCGTGTGCTCGCGTACTCCTCATACGTCACGTGCACCTCCACGGTGGCCTCATTGCTAGAGACGGGCGCGGGTGGAGGAAGCATTGCGCCGGGCCCGCCCCGATTTCTGGGGCGGGCCCGAGTGTATGTCAGCCGTGGTAACCTGCGATGATCTTGGTGAACGCGTAGGCCGGCTGGGAGATGCCGCTGCACGAGTCACCGGCGCTGGCGCCCGACGCGCACTGCCGGTCACGGTTCACCGCCCAGAACGTGAACCGCGCGAGGTGGTGCGCCTGCGCGTAGCTGAGAATCGTCGAGAAATCACTCGTGGTCACTGTCTCGTCGGACTCGTCGGTCTTGCCGTTCATCGACGAGATGCCGATGTGCTGGTACGCCGTCGCCGAACTGTACCCGTACGCGCTCGCCACCGCCTTCGCCAGTCCGTCCGCCGCGCTCCTGGTGACCGAGCCCATCGAGCCGCTGTGCCCGCCGAAGTCGAACGGCATGATGGTCCACCCGGTGACGGTGAGCCCGGCCGCCGCGCCCTTGTTGATGAGGTCCCTGCCGTTCGAGTCCGGCCCGCTGGTCGCGGTACCGAAGGTGACGTAGATCTTGATGCCGGAGTTGTTGTTCTGCACCGTCTTCAGCGCGCTGATCACCCGCTGCCGTACCGTCCCGCTGGAGAACTCGGTGGCCTCGATGTCGATGTCAATCGCCTTGAGCTGGTACGCGTTGACCACCTTCTGGTACGCGCCCGCCAGCGCCGAGGCCGACGAGCACTTCTCGCCCAGCTTGTTGCCGCTCCAGCCACCGAACGAGACCACCACATCGCCGCCCTTGGCGCGGATGCTGTTGATGGCGGCCTGGTCGCTGCCACCCGTGAGGGCGCGGTCGCCGTCCCACGCCGGATTGCAGCCGCCATCGGAGAGCATGAATGCGAGGGTGAACTGCTGGATGCCGGTCTTGGCCATCACCGTGGTCGGGTTCTGCGGGCTGCCCCAGCCGAGGTACTCGTAGACGGCGTTCCTGCCCACCGGATCACTGGTGGCGGCCTGGCTGCTGGGTACCGCCGCGACGAACGCGGCCACGGCTGCGCCGGCGGCGGCCAGCGCGAGGCTCAGCTTCTTCATGGTGCCCTCCGAGTCCTCTGTTAAGAAGACTTCCTAACAGATATCGGGGATGTTCGTCAATACTTCATGTTTGCTGGCGGGATTCACAATGGAATCCCGTGCCAAGGATGGACCCCGTGGCCTGGCAGCTTCCCGAGACGACGGTGGCGATCGTGACCGCGCTACCCGTCGAGTCCGCCGCGGTCCGCGCCATGGTCGACGACCTCAGCGCGCGCCGGCCGCCGCTCGAAGATCCCAACTACTACGTGGGCGGCACCATGCCCAGCGACGATCCCAACCAGCCCCACGGCGTGGTCGTCGCGCTGCTCCCGGCCGACAACACCCGCAACGCGGCCGCCGTCTGCATCGACCTGCTGCGAACCTTTCCCCAGGTACAGGTGGTGGTGATGGCCGGCATCGCCGGCGGGATACCGGCGCCGGGTGACCCGCGGCGGCACGTGCGGCTCGGTGACGTCGTGGTGGCCGAGGGGGTGGTCGACTGCGGTCATGTCCGTACCCAGGACGGGGTGGATACGCCCCGCCGCCACCTGCCGGGCATCTCCCCGCGGCTGCTGCGGGCCGCGCACGAGTTGGAGGTCAAGAGCCTTCGGGGGGTACGCCCCTGGGAGGCATCGCTGCGAGTTCAGTTGGACGGCTTCGCCCGGCCTGCGCCGGCCAGCGATGTCCTGGTCTGGCACGGCTCGCCAACTCCGCACCCGCCTCGGGAGCGGCCGGGGTACCCGGTCGTCCATCGTGGACTGATCGCGAGTGGGGACCGGCTGTTGCGGGACGAGGTGCGGCGGGATGAGATCGCGGCGCGGTTCGGGGTGATCGCGGTGGAGATGGAGGCGAGCGGGATCGCGGAGGGTGCGGCGCAGCACGGTCGGGAGTGGATGGTGGTTCGTGGGGTGTCGGACTACTGCGACTCGACCAAGAACGATCAGTGGCACGGGTGGGCTGCGCTGGTAGCGGCGGCGTATGTGCGGGCGCTGCTCGCGGAGTGCCGGCCGTTCGCTCCGGTTCGTGATGGTGAGTTGTACAGTGCCAGCCCGGTGAGTCCGGGAGCACCGGGCCGGCCGGTATGGCCGATGTTGATATCCATTGTGGACCTGCTGCTCGAGGTGCCGATCATGGCCGAGGAGCGGGGCCGGCAAGCGGTGATCGATCTCCTCCGGCCGGCGCTCCGGGGCAACATACGCCGGCATCCGACGGCTCGGCTGGATGTGATCGGTATTGTCCGAGCGTGCCTCAACTACGAGGGTGGTTTGAGGGAACTCGAAGCGGCTGTCGTCTCCCTGGAAGCAACCTCGGAGCCGGCGATCAGGTTCGCTCGGCGGCTGCGGGCTTACCCCGGGGTCGCGCTCGACGCCGGGGCTTTCCAGCACGTGCACGAAGATCCCAGCGCAACCCGCTGGCGCGCCCTGCCCAGGCTGGACGGGCCGGCCGGTTGGCCGACATGACGATACATAAAGTTAGCGCGCGACATCATATCTGACGGTATGCGTTTGATCGGTCGCCCTGAAACAATGCGCGGGGCGTGCAGAGAGTCTGCTCCCCTCTTGCGGCCGAGATCCGCAGGAGTCAGCAACGGCTGACGAAGGGATCCGTGGTGGGTGCTACCGGACGTGAGGATACGGCTATGAAGGCATATTCCCAGGTCGAGACCGACCTGCCGGACCTGGCAGGTGTTTCGTTCGAGACACTCGGATCCTACTCCGACGCCGACCTTCAGCCGGCCAGTGGCAAGTTGCTCCGGCGAGTTGATCGCCCCGGTGCTAGTTTGAGTGGTTACAGCGGAGCCGGCGGCCTGTCTGGAGATGTCCGGGCGGACATTCTCGGCCGGCTCGGCTAGGCGCGGCGAGACCCACATGGACCGTTCTGAGGACAACTGCGAGCCGATCCCCGCCAAAGCCGGACGACCGGTCAAGCACACCCTTCCCCGGAGTGCTCTCGGTGCGTTGTTGAGCGGGCACGGTGACTCTGCGGACACGTCGTTGCTGTGCGCCACCGAGCAGAGCTGGCGCTGGCTCCACCTGTGGGCTCTACAGTGGACGCTGGGGAGCACCACGCGCCCGCTGGGCCCACTCCCGTCGTGGGATGAAGCATGGCGGTTGCTTGCGCGCGCGCAGGGGCGCGCGGCTGAACGGGTGCGGGAAACCGTCACCTATCCTCACGTGGGCATCTGGGCAGCCTATACCCTGCGGCGGCTGCGTGACACGGTGCGTAGCGAGTATCCAATGTGGATAGACGTGGGCTACTTCCACGCTCTTTCGGCGGCAGCGGCTATCCGGGCAGGTATAGACTTCCATACCAGAGTGCCGATGCGCGATGGATCTGTGGTATTGCCGGGCTTGGGCCATGTGGTGTTTCCCGAGGCTCCGCCGTGGGACCATGCCGAGGTCATCAACGAGCGAGGCGTGGCGCGGGTGGTGTATGCGGGGATTCCGGTTGCGATATCGCCGGCCGGCACCGACCGTTCCGGCCCCACCTGGTGCGAGCCGCACGAGTTGACGGCAGAGTTCGAAGGCCAGGCGCTGCGGGTGGTGCTCGACGACTACGACACCTACCGGAGCCTGCGCGAACCAACCCCGCCGAACCCGCTCAGCGAGAGCGCCCTGCGGCGATGGCAGTCGACGCTCGACGAGGCTTGGAAACTACTCGTGCACCATCATCCCGAACGCGCTTCCGCCCTCGCCGAAGGTCTGCGGGTTCTGGCTCCGCTGCCGGAAGGTGAACCGTTCCGGCCTCCGTCGGCGTCGGCCGAGGACGCATTCGGCTCGGCACTGGCGTCAATGCCCGAGAGCTCGACCCAGTTGGCATCGACACTGATCCACGAGTTCCAGCACAACAAGCTTGGTGCGGTGCTGCATCTGTTCGACCTGCAAACCAGCGATTCGTCTACACTGTTCTATGCGCCGTGGCGAGATGACCCTCGGCCCCTCGGTGGGATGCTTCAGGGCGTCTATGCCTTCGTCGCGGTGGCCCAGTTCTGGGCTGTACACCGGGAAATCGCCGTCGCTGCGGAGGCGGATCTGGCGCAGTTCGAGTTCGCGCTGTGGCGACGGCAGACAGCGCACGCTCTCGAACAACTCGACAGGTGCAAGGATCTCACCGACGTCGGCATCGAGCTCGTGGAGAGTTTGACCGCCGAGGTGGAGAAGCTCCAGTCTCTCGCGGTGCCGGACCGCTCCCAGGTGCTCGCCGCTCTTGCCGCGCATGACCACGAGTCGCTGTGGCGCATGTACCACCTCGTACCGGACAGGCACCTCGTCACGGACCTCGTCAAGGCGTGGCAGGCGGGTGAGGCGTGTCCCGGTTACGCCGATGCCGGCGCAGAGCTGGTGCGGGACGATCCGGCCGGGCGCTGGATCGATGCCCGGGCGGTGCTCGTACGGCTCACGCTGGTCGGCCGGCTGGCCGAGGCTGCGTCCATCCAGGGCGCGCGTCCGGCCGACGTGGTGCTTGTCTCCGGTGATGCTGTCCGCGCGCGGGAGATGTACCTGACGCAGCTGGTAGCATCGCCCGACGATCCCTGGGCATGGTCAGGTCTCATGTGGACACTGGCGGCCTACCCGACGGGGCATGACGAGAGTGTGCTGCGCGAGCGTCCTGAACTCGTCCGCGCGGTGCAGCGGGAACTTGTGAGCATCGGCTGCCCGGCTGACCCGTTGGAGTTGGTTGCGTGGATGAGTAAGGCAACCGATCGCGCCGCGTGCTGAGCCACACGCACGAAGCCCGCGCCGTAGGTTCGGCGCGGGCTTCGTCATGCGCGGCTTACAGTGGCATCGGGTACATGTCGCAGTTGGCGCGCATCCACCTGGCCGCCTCGCGGGTGGCTGGGTGGTCCGGCTGCAGTACGCGGTCGAAAACCTCCAGTGTCGCGATGTGCATCGCGCGTGCCGCGTCGTGCCGTCCCAGCATCCGGGTGTCGATGGCGAGATTCACCGCGCAGGCCAGTGTGATCGGGTGGTCGGGTCCGAGACGCGCGCGCAGTCGTTCAAGCACCTCCGCGTCGTGAGTGTGTGCCCGCTGTACCTCGCCCCGGGCGTAGATGTCGCTGCCGAGGTTGATGGCGCTGGACAGCGTCAGGACGTGGTCGGTGCCGAGGCTCCCTTGTAGAGCGTCGTAACTCGCCACGTCAACCTCGTACGCCCCTTCCAGGTTGCCCTGCAACCGGTCCGTGGTCGCCAGGTTCACGGCGGCACCGATCGTATGTGGATGGTCCGGGCCGAAGGTGCTGCGGTACCGGTCCAGCACGGTGCTGCCCAACTCCCGGGCCAGCCGCAGTTCCCCGTTCTGGCGCCGGTCCGTGGACAGGTCGAGGGCGGCCGCCATCGTCTCCGGGTTGTCCTCGCCGTACTGCTTGGATAGCGCCTCCCACGCCTCCTGGGCGCAGGCCAGCGCGCCCGCGTGGTCACCGGCCTTGCGCCGTGTCACGGACAGGGTGCGTACGGCGCGGAGAGTGAAGAAGTTGTCCTCGCCGAACAGCATCCGATGCCGGGCGACCAGTTCCTCGAGCGCTTGGCAGGCGCCCGCGTAGTCACCGAGTTCGCGCTGATCGATGATGAGGCCGAGGCGGGTGTACAGGCTGTCGGGGTGGTCCTCGCCGAGGATCTGGATCCGCCGCTGGGACGTGTCCGTGTCCAGCGTTCGGGCTCGGTTGAACTCGCTGGCCAGGCGCAGGCTCACGCCGAGGTTGTGCGCGGCGTTGAGGGTGATCGGGTCGTCGGCGCCGAAGGTCCGGGCTGAGCGCTGGTACACGACATCGGAGAGTTCGAGGGCGGCGCTGAAGGCACCCTGCACTCGCCGGTCGGCGGCGACCGCCTGCATCGCTTCCAGGGTGTCCTCGTGATCGTCGCCGAGCGTCCGCTGGTAGATCGCCAGCGTGGCGGTATTGAGGGCGGCGGCCTCCTCGTAGCTGCCGACGGCGAACCGCATGAAACCCAGCCAGCGGGCGATCTTCAGCGTCTCCGGGTCCTCCTCGCCGAGCTGTCGCCGCCACACGTCATAGGCGCGCTGTGCGATGTCGCGGCTGCTCTCCGACTCACCCCACCGCCACAGGCACTTCGCTTCGTTCAGCACCAGTTGGCGTACCCACGGGTCACGGCACTTGATGGCGCCCGAGGTGATGACGTGTGAGTACAGTTCGCCGTACCGGGGCCAGTGCGCGGTGGTGTCCGGGTCGTTGGGGTCGCTGGCGGCGAGCAGCAGATGCGCACCGTGCTCCATCGTCTCCCGTTCCTCATCGCTCATCTGGCCGATGAGTACCCGCTGCACCAGCCGGTGCATCTGGATCGAGTTGGTACGGTGGTCGATCCGGGCCAGCGCGTACCGGTTGATCTCCCGTACCGCCCGGCTGAACTGGATCGGGTCGCGGAGCGTGGTATCCAGCTCCTCGTGAATGGCGGCGACCCGCGCACCCGTGAACAGGGTGCGGGACACCGGTTCCGGCGCGAGGAACGCGCACAGTTGCAGCAGCCGCAGGGCTCCCGGGTTGCGTACCCGCAGCGCGTCCAGCGAGACGTTCCACGCCGCGGCGACCGTGGTCGGGTAGTCGGGTGGGGGAGAATCGTCCAGCAGCTCGGGGCGCTTCTCCTCCAGCAGGCGCAGGTACTCTTCGGCCGGCATACCCGTCTCCGCGCGCCACGCCGCCGCCTGTTCGATGGCGAGCGGCAGGTCGCCCAGGGCCAGCGCGAGCCGGTCGGCGTCGTGGTCGCTGAGTTCCGGGCCGCGCCGGCGCAGCAGCTGTTTGCTCTCCGAACGCGTGAAGACGTTGACTTCCAGGGTGCGGGCGATGCTGGCCCAGTGCGGATCGCGTGACGTCACGAGGATGCAGCCGGGACCGCCGGTGGGGAAGAAGCGCCGCACATCCTCGGGGCTCTCCGCGTTGTCGAACACCAGCAACCAGTTGCCGAACGGCGAGCCGACCCGCAGCGCCTCCTTGACCGCGGCCACCGCGGAACTCACCTCGACACTGGACTGCAGACTGAGCCGCTGCGCCAGTTCGCCGAGAGCCTGGCCGATCTGCGCGGGCCGCTCCGCCGGAATCCACCAGATGAGGTCGTAGTCGACCTGGTGCCGGTAGACATACTCCACTGCCAGTTGGGACTTCCCGACACCGCCCATGCCGTGCAGGGCTTCGGGCAGCACGGCGGTGGTTCCCGCGCTGAGCCGTTCATGCAGCGATTCCAGCAACTCACCCCGGCCGGTGAAGTTCGGATTGCGCGGTGGAACGTTGCCCCAGACGGTGGGTGCGGTCTGCGCGGACCGGGACCGGTGTACCGGCCGGACCACGCCGATCTCGCTGTGGCTCGGCGCGCCGCCGGCGGGGTGTGCCGGTACGGGCGCCGTGGGTACAGCCATCTCAGGGATCTCCTGTGGTTGAGCGGGGATGGTCGCCATCACACCCTCCGTTGACTGCGTTCGTGCGGTTGTTTCGTCCGCCTCCTGGTCGAGTACCGCCTGGAGCCGGCGTGACGTGGCCAGGTACGGGCCGGACAGGGCCTGCAGTACCGCCTGCTCGACCCGTACGAAGGGCTCGGTCTCCGCGGTGACGGGCGCGTCCGGTACGCGCTGCGGGTCGTCGAGCGCGTGGACGATCCCCCGTACCGCGGACACCACCGGACCCAGGTACTCGTCCACGGCACGTACCACCCGCACGGTGTCCTCGCGGCGGGCGAAGGACAGCAGCTCCTCGCGTACCCCCGGCTCGAAATCCACCGTCACCTGGTCCGATGTGGACAGTTCGAACGGGTCCGCCGCGCCGGAGACCCGGAGCAGGCCGCTGGTGAACACCTCGGACAGGTGGTACGTCTGGGAGCGGGGCAGC
This sequence comes from Rugosimonospora sp., assembly GCA_035278125.1. Classification (GTDB taxonomy): domain Bacteria; phylum Actinomycetota; class Actinomycetes; order Mycobacteriales; family Micromonosporaceae; genus DATEJJ01. Next base: position 944 of record DATEJJ010000385.1, on the reverse strand, counting down.
AGCACCGCCTGGACCATCCGGGCGACGGGGACGTTGAGCGGAGCGGCGGCCAGGTGCGTGGCGAGGCTGAACGCCAGCGGGGTGCAGGCGGCCCGGAACTGGGACACCAGCTGCCTCGGTGTCGCCTCGGCGTCCACTATGGACGGCTCGGTCTCCTCCAGCGGGCCACCGCCGGCCGGTACCAGTGCCGCGGTCAGGTTCAGCCAGCCGGCGCCGGTACCCGCGACCAGGCGCGCCCACGGGGCGAGCCAGCGGGCGCCGAGTTCGAGTACCGGGATCGCCGTGGCCGCGCGGTCCCCGCCGAGCAGGGCGGGGCACGGTTCCCGGATGGCCCACCTGGTACGGGCGGTCGCGGTACCCGGTGCCGGCGAGCGCATCCGGACCCGGCGCGGGTGCAGGCCCGACTGGTGCCAGAGCTGCTGCGGGAGCAGGTGGACAAGGGCCACCGGAAGCGCCTGCGCCCAGGCACGCGCGGCGGACAGGGCGGCACCGGACCACCAGCCGGCGGCTGAGCCGTCGGTCAGGACGAGGACGATGCGCCGGCCGGTCGGGTCGAGCAACTCCGAAGGCGCCCCGGCCAGCGCGGTACGGCCGGTGCCGCGTACGGTGATCGCGGCCGGGTCGCGGGTACGCGCGGACAGCAGGCGTACCTGGACGTTGCGGAACGCGCCGAGCCGCTGCAGCACATCGACGAACTCGCCGACGGTCTGCTGCCACACCACCATCGTGGGGTTGTCGTCGACGACCACCACGACGTCCCACCGCCGCTCCCGTTCGGGCTGGAACACCGGTAGCCACAGGCCGTCCTCGGCGGCCCGCTCGGCGGTGGCCTCCTCGTCGGGTACCCGGTCGTGCGCGGAGGGCACGGTAATTTTCAAGGGTTTCAGGGCCTGGCCGATGGCCCGCGCGCCGGCCAGCGCGGCAACCGCGGGCCAGCCGCGCAG
>DATEJJ010000384.1:0-6610 GCA_035278125.1 Rugosimonospora sp. | reverse complement strand
CAGGGCGGGGCGGCGGCACGCCGGCCAGCAGGGCGTCGGGGACCTGTGCCACCGCGCGCAGCGTGGCGTCCGTGGCACCGACCAGTTCCGCCTGGATCTCCGCGAGCGACCGGCCCTCGGCCTGGCGGCGCTTGACCGCGACCACCTGGAGCAGGTGGCGCGCGCCGTACCGGCTGGCCCGGCGGCGTCCCACCTGCGGCCGGTCGACCAGCCCGATCGTCGCGTACCAGCGGATCGCGCGGGCGTCGGGCACGTCGCGGACCCGGCCGTTGGGTGCGCGTACGCCGTCGGCGGCGAGGGCCTGCGCGACCCGCTCCGCCAACTCGTCCAGGCTCCATCCGTCGTCCACGGCTCGATACTGACACTGTCATATGACACTGTCAAGTACGAACCAACGACCAGACTGGTGCGTATGTACCCGAAAGGCGGCTGGAGGGATGGGGCACCATGGGCTGGATCGTGGTAGTTGTCGGGGCGCTGGCGGTGATCCTGGGTCTGGTGTGGACCCTGCAGGGGCTCGACGTGCTGGGCGGTAGCGCGATGAGCGGGCACTCGATCTGGGCCGTCGTGGGGCCGGTGGTCGCCGTGATCGGCCTGGTCCTCCTCTATGCCGGCGTCCGCTCCGCGCGCCGCCGGAGCACCCGCACCCCCGGCTGACCGCCGTAGATCGGGCGGCGTCCGCGGCGGGCGTCCGGCCGCGGACGGGAATGTCGGACCGGGCGGATAGCGTGGGCGGCATGGAGCAGCGGGTACTGGGGCGGACCGGTCGGTTGGTGGGCGCCGTCGGGTTGGGTGCGTGGCAGCTGGGCGCCGACTGGGGTGCGGTCACCGAGGACGACGCGCTGGCCACCCTGCACGCGGCGCTCGACGCCGGGGTGACCTTCATCGACACGGCCGATGTGTACGGCGACGGGCGCAGCGAGCGGGTCATCGGTACCCTGCTGCGCCAGCGGCCCGGGGCCGGGCTCACCGTGGCCACCAAGATGGGGCGGCGGGTACCGCAGCAGCCGGGCGCGTACACGCTGGACAACTTCCGGGCCTGGACCGACCGGTCCCGGACCAACCTCGGCGTGGACACCCTCGACCTGGTGCAGCTGCACTGCCCGCCCACGCCGGTCTACGCCACCGGGGCGGTGTACGACGCGCTGGACACGCTGGTGCAGGAGAAGCGGATCGCCGCGTACGGGGTGAGCGTCGAGACCTGCGCCGAGGCGCTGACCGCGATCGCCCGGCCGGGGGTGGCGAGCGTGCAGATCATCCTGAACATGCTGCGGCTCAAGCCGCTGGACGAGGTGCTGCCCGCCGCGCGGGCGGCCGGGGTGGGCATCATCGCGCGGGTACCGCTGGCGAGCGGTCTGCTGTCCGGGCGGTACGACGAGCACACCACGTTCCCCGCCGACGACCACCGCACGTACAACCGGCACGGCGAGGCGTTCGACGTGGGCGAGACGTTCTCCGGGGTGGACTTCGCCACGGGACTGGCGGCGGTGCGCCGGCTCGCCCCGCTGGTACCGCCGGGCGCCACCATGGCGCAGTACGCGCTGCGCTGGATCCTCGACCAGCCGGGCGTCAGTACCGTCATCCCCGGTGCGCGCAACCCGGCGCAGGCGGCCGCGAACGCCGCGGCGGCGGACCTGGCCCCGGTCACGGACGCCGCGCGCGGCGAGGTGCGCCGCGGGTACGACGAACTGATCCGGCCCGTCGTTCACCACCGCTGGTAGCGGTCGCATGTGATCTTGATCCCCTGGTGCCGGCCGGCGCGCGTCGTATCCTGTAGCACGACGACCGGCCGAGCGACGCGAGGTGTCCGTGAATGTACGGCCCGCCCAGGCGGGCGCGAGCGGCACCGGCCAGCGGGACCGCGCCGACCTGCTCGCGGAGGCGTGGACCGGCGCGGTGATCGGCACCAGCTACGTCTCGATGAGCCGCGAGGACATGCGGGCGTACCTGCGCGAGCTGGCCGGGCGGCTGCTCACCGCGCTGGCGGCGCCGGAGTTCGACCCGGCCGCGGCGCGCGTGGTGGGTGAGTCCCTGGTGGCGGCACACTTCACCCAGCCGGCGTCGCTGGGCCAGACGCTGGCCGTACTGGAGGAGCACCTGGCCGGCGCCGCCGGGCGCGCGCCCGGCGACCGGCTCGGCCGTCTCCTGGCCGGCATCGCCATCGGGTACGCGGGCGCACTGCGCGAGCGCACGCTCACCGAGCAGGAGGGCATCATCGCGGCCGCGCTGGAGGCGCGCGACGACGCGGAGAGCGCCCGCTGGACCAGCGAGGCGCGGTTCGCCGCGCTGTTCGCCGAGGCGGCCATCGGCATCGCCATCTCCACTGTGGACGGTCAGATCGTCGAGGTGAACCGGGCGATGTGCGACATGTTCGGGTACACCGCCGAGGAGTTCCGGCGGCGGTCGGCGACGGACTTCGTGCACCCGGAGCAGGTGCCGGAGATGCTGGCGCGGCTGGGCCAGCTGGCCGCCGGCGAGCGGGAGCACTACCGGGTGGAGGTGCCGTACTACCGCCGGGACGGCAGCGTGATCTGGACCGACCTGGTGGTCTCGCTGATCCGGGACCGGGCCGGCGAGCCCAGCTTCGCGGTCGCCATGATCGAGGACATCACCGAGCGGTACCTGCTGCAGACCCGGCTGCGGTACCAGGCGCTGCACGACCCGCTGACCGAGCTGCCCAACCGCACGCTGTTCTACGAGCGGCTGGCCGAGGTGCTGGCCGACGAGCGCCCGGACGCCCGGGTGGGCCTGTGCTACCTGGACGTGGACGGGTTCAAGGCGATCAACGACTCGCTCGGGCACGACGTGGGCGACCAGCTGCTGCGCGCGGTGGCCGGCCGGCTGGCCCGCCGGGTGGCGCAGGACGGGCACCTGGTGGCCCGCATGGGCGGGGACGAGTTCGTGGTGCTGGTCGCGGACTGCACCGGTACCGGGCAGCTGGCCCGGATCGCCGAGGCGGCCCTGCACGCGGTACGCGATCCGGTGCGGCTGGGCGATCACGCGATCAGCGTGTCGGCCAGTGCCGGCGTGGTGGCGCAGCCGGTGGCCGGTACCACCGCCGCCGAGCTGATGAAGGCCGCCGACACCACGCTGTACTGGGCCAAGGCGGACGGGCGCGACCGGTGGGCGGCGTTCGACGCGGCGCGGCACGCGCTGGACGTGGACCGGTACGCGCTGTCCGCGGCGCTGCCCGGCGCGCTGGCCCGGGGCGAGTTCTTCGTGGAGTACCAGCCACTGGTGCGCCTGTCCGGCGGGGAGCTGGTCGGCGTGGAGGCGCTGGTGCGCTGGCGGCACCCCGAGCGCGGCGTACTGGGCCCGGACGTGTTCGTGGCACTCGCCGAGGAGACCGGGCTGGTGGTCGGGCTGGGCAGCTGGGTGCTGGCCGAGGCGTGCCGGCAGGCGGCCCGGTGGCGGGACCGCTACCCGGACCGGGAGCTGCTGGTCAGCGTGAACCTGGCGCCCCGCCAGCTGTCCGACCCGGAGCTGCTGGCCAGCGTGCGCGAGGTGCTGGCGGACAGCGGGCTGCCGCCGGGCACGCTGCAGCTGGAGCTGACCGAGCACGCGGTGATGGGCTCCGGCAGCGGGCCGCCGCGTACCCTGCACGAGCTGGCCGGCCTGGGCGTACGGCTGGCCATCGACGACTTCGGCACCGGGTACTCGAACCTGGCGTACCTGCGCAACCTGCCGGTACACGGGCTGAAGCTGGCCGGCTCGTTCGTGGGGCCGACCGGCGCCGACCCGATCGACGTGCCGATCGTGGGCGCGGTGGTCGGGCTGGCGCACGCGCTGGGGCTGCGGGTCACCGCCGAGGAGGTGGAGACCGAGGAGCAGGCGGCCGCGCTGCTCGCGCTGGGCTGCGACCTGGCGCAGGGGTACCACTACGCGCCCCCGGTGCCGGCGGCGCGGATCGACGCGCTGCTCAGCCGGTGACGGTGAGCTGGCTCGCCTCGTCCAGCCGGTACCCGACCCCGCGCACCGTGGTGATCAGCGGGTCGCCGCCCAGCTTCGCGCGCAGCCGCCGGACGTGGACGTCCACGGTGCGCTCGCCGCCGGCCGGCGGGTACCCCCAGACCTGGCGCAGCAGCTGCTCCCGGCTGAACACGTGGCGCGGGTGGCGGCCGAGGAAGGCGAGCAGGTCGAACTCGCGCCGGGTCAGCCGTACCGGCGCCCCGTCGCGGTACACGCCGCGCCCGTCGAGGTCGACGCGCAACCCGGTACCGCCGGGCAGGACCGGGTGTACCAGCCGGGGCCGCTCGGCCGGCGGCTCGGCCAGCGCGCGCAGGCACTCGACCAGGGTCAGCGCGGCCGGCGGCAGCGCGTCCCCGTCGAGTGCGATGTGGACGGTGAGGCTGATCCCGGCGCGGTCCCGCCCTCCCCTCGGTACCCCGGTCAGCTCACGGACGGTGGCCAGCGCGCGTGTCATGCCCCGGATGCTACCAGCTAATCCCATCGAATTAGTAGGAGATCCGGCGCCAGTAGTGTGCGGTACATTGCAGCCCGGCAGGAGGAGGATCACATGGCGAAGGTACGGATCGGCGTGCTCGGCGCGGCCCGGATCGCCCCGGCCGCGCTGTACCGGCCGGCCCGGTCCGTACCCGAGGTGGAGGTGACCGCGATCGCGGCCCGGGACGCCGGGCGGGCCATGAGCACGGCGAACCGGTACGGCGTGGCGCGGGTGCACCCGGACTACGCGGCGCTGGTCGCCGACCCGGCACTGGACGCGGTGTACGTGCCGCTGCCCAACGGGCTGCACGCGCGGTGGACCCTGGCCGCCCTGGACGCCGGCAAGCACGTGCTGTGCGAGAAGCCGCTGACCGCCAACGCGGCGCAGGCGCGCGAACTGGCCGCCGCGGCAAGCCGTACCGGACTGGTGGTGATGGAGGCGTTCCACTACCGGTACCACCCGCTGATGGCGCGGGCGCTGGAGATCCTGCGCGGCGGCGAGATCGGCGAGGTGCGCCGGGTACGCGCCGCGCTGTGCATCTTCCTGCCCCGCCCCGGGGACATCCGGTACCGGCTGGACCTGGCCGGCGGCGCCACCATGGACACCGGCTGCTACGCCATCCACTGCGTGCGCACGCTGGCCGGCGAGGAGCCCGAGGTGGTGTCCGCGCACGCCCGGCTGCTGCGCCCGGGGGTCGACCGGTACCTGCGCGCCGAACTGCGCTTCCCGGGCGGCGCCACCGGGCAGATCACCTGCGGGCTGCTGTCCAGCCGGGCGCTGGACTTCAGCTTCCGGGTGGAGGGCAGCCAGGGCGAGCTGCGGGTGCTCAACTACATCGCGCCGCAGCTGTTCCACCGGCTGACGGTGCGCACCGGCGCGGGTACCCGGCACGAGCGGGTGGCCGGCGAGGCGACGTACACGCACCAGCTGCGCGCGTTCGCGGCCGCGGTGACCGGCGGGGCGCCCGTGCTCACCGATGCCGCGGACGGGGTGCGCAACATGACGGTGATCGACGACGTGTACCGCGCCGCGGGGCTGTCGCCACGCTAGGGTTGCCGTGGTGAGCGCGAGGAGTGCGGCGAAGCGGAGCCCCGCAGTCGCGAACGGAAGATGACACAGTGACCTACGTTGCGGATGCGTCGCGGTACGACAGCATGACCTACCGGCGGTGCGGGCGCAGCGGGCTGGTGCTGCCGGCGATCTCGCTCGGCCTCTGGCACAACTTCGGCGCCGCGCGCCCGTACGCGACCCAGCGGGACATCGCGTGCCGCGCGTTCGACCTCGGTGTCACGCACATCGATCTCGCCAACAACTACGGGCCGCCGCCCGGTGCCGCCGAGGAGACCTTCGGCCGGATCCTCGCCACCGACCTGCGCCCGTACCGGGACGAGCTGATCATCTCGACCAAGGCCGGGTACCTGATGTGGCCCGGCCCGTACGGCGAGTGGGGCTCCCGCAAGTACCTGCTGGCCAGCCTGGACGCCTCGCTGCGCCGGCTCGGCGTGGACTACGTGGACATCTTCTACTCGCACCGGCCCGACCCGGACACCCCGCTGGAAGAGACGATGGGCGCGCTGGACCGGGCGGTGCGCTCGGGCCGGGCGCTGTACGCGGGCATCTCCAACTACGACCCGGAGCAGACCCGGCAGGCCGCCCGCATCCTGCGCGAACTGGGTACTCCCTTGCTGATCCACCAGCCCGCGTACTCCATGTTCAACCGCTGGGTCGAGGACGGGCTGCTGGACGTGGCCGAGGAGACCGGCATCGGGGTGATCGCGTACTCGCCGCTGGCGCAGGGGCTGCTCACCGATCGGTACCTGGCCGGCATCCCGGCCGACTCGCGGGTGCGTACCAGCGTTTTCCTCTCCGAGAGCGACCTGGGCGAGCCGACCATGGCGAAGGTGCGGGCGCTGGCCGGCATCGCACGGGCGCGCGGGCAGAGCCTGGCCCAGACCGCGCTGGCCTGGGCGCTGCGCGATCCGCGGATGACCTCGGTGGTGATCGGGGCGAGCAGCGTGGCCCAGCTGGAGGACAACATCGGCGCGCTGGCCCGGCCGGACTTCACCGACGCGGAGCTGGCCGAGATCGACAAGCACGCGACCGGGGACCGCTGAGCGGTGCAGGCGCGGCCGGTGTCCCCGGTGCGGCTCGCCGAGGAGCTGGCCG
>DATEJJ010000383.1:0-5953 GCA_035278125.1 Rugosimonospora sp. | reverse complement strand
CGGGTCGGTGGGCAGGGCGAGCAGGGCCGCGGTGGCGCTGAGCGTGGGTACCACCGCGTAGCCGCCGGGGGCGCCCCAGCTGCCGTCCGGGGCCTGGCGGGCGAGCAGGAAGTCCAGCCGGGCGCGGTGTCCGGGAAGGTCGGGGCGCAGCGCGACCAGGCGCCCGGTTTCGTAGACGGATGCCGATACCCGACCGCCCGCGTCATCGACCATTTCGGCCAAAAGACGATGAGCAGGGTCATTGACGACCGTGTCCGCCGAACCGGTGTCCCGCACCGCACTTTGGCTGGCGTCGTTGCTGTATCGCACGAGGTAGTCGGTTACTTGGTACCCGGCGATATCACCTGGGGTCGGTCGCGGCGCGGGGGCGCGATGCGCGGCCGCCGGAATCGCCCTCGGGACTGAAGCCCGGGCGCTGCTAGCCGCGATCGACTGGGACAGCATCGTGTACGCGCGCTGCGCGGCCAGCTCGCCCCGGCGCGCCGCGAGCAGGTCCTCCACCGCGCAGATCGGCGGGGCGCTGTCCAGCGCGGCGGCCAGTGCCGGGCGCTCCGCCGCCCACTGGGTCACCGCGGAGACGATCGCCTCGGCCAGCGCGGGGCGGCTCAGCTCCCGCTCGGCCCGGCAGCGGGTGACCAGCCGGTCCCGGTACCGCCAGTAGTGCCAGACCTTGGCCTCGTCGATGAGCTGCTCCACCGCGCTTCCCCGCTGGTAGCACAGGGCCACCTGGATCGCCTCCATGCCGCCGTCCTGGATCAGCGCGCCGACCAGCGGGTACTTGGCGTGGCGGCCGGCCACCTCGTAGAAGGTGCTACGGCTGCCCCGAGGGCGTACCGCGTCCACGATCGGCTGCCAGGCCAGCGGTCCGGTCTCCCCAGCGGCGAGCAGCTCGTCCACGGCCTGGTAATACGCCACCTTGATGCGCCAATGGCGGCGCCCGTCGGGTACGGTCCCGGTCAGCGCGCCGCGCCACCGTGCCGAGACCGTGGTGTCCAGTACGGCCGCGGTCACGTCGATCTCCATCGTGGTGGGGCGAGTGGAGGTTGCGGCACGACCGCTTGGTTCGCCTTGGTTCGCGTCTTGGTCGCGGTCTTCGATATGGGGCTTGAGTCGTTCACGGGCGAGTCGCAGGTTCGAGCGGACAGTCGCGGAGTCCCTCCCGGTGTGCCGCGCGATTTCTTCTGGCGTCAGGCCGTCGAAGGCGAGCGCCAGAGCCTCTCTCTGTCTCGGTGGAAGCATCCGTAGAAGGCGCAGCACATGCGGCTGTTCCAGCTGATCGTTGACCGACTCGGGCTCGGTGAGCGATTCGGTGCTGGCGTTGATCGTGGCTGCGGCTCTTAAGCGGTGGTCACGTATCCGGGTCCGTTGCCATGTACGTACCGCTGCCGTGCGCACATACGCTGCTGGCGTCGCAATCGCTTCCCAGTGCTGTAGTACGTGGACCATTGCCTCCGACACGGCGTCTTCAGCCTCACTGATCGCGGCTCCTTGTGTGATCAGGAATGCTGTCAGCTGGGGGTAGTTGGCGCGGAAGAAGTCGGCGAAGGCTTTGTGTGTTGCTGGCGAGGTGGCGGACATGCTCGGCGACATGCCCGCCTCCTGGTCGTACACCTGGCGGTTCATGTCGGCAACGGGCCCGCCGCTCCCGTCGATCAATTCTCCTCCGCGAGCCGAGGGCCAAGGCGGACGCGGACCGCCACCTCGACGTGGTCACCAACCCACTGACAGGACCGCCGGGTAGCCCGGACCACGTTCTGCCCGATTGCCTTGGCTACTTGCCAGGTGCGCAGTGCGTAGCGGAGGGCGGCGGCGGGAACGTGGGTAAGCACATGAACGCTCATGGCGACGAGTGCGGCATGAAGAGCCAGGTCCTCTACGTTGTGCCATTGGTTCAAAGCGGGGATCTTCCCCAGCCAGTACACGATGATGATGATGACCGCGCCGGCTGGTCGGATTTTGCTGGTTCTTGGCGGGCTGCCGTCCTCGATGCACGGTCTCCGCCCAGTACCTTTCGCCACACGAGGCCCCTTCTCCGAATGCGAATTCCCCTCATCTGACGCGCAACTGCCAGGAAGCACCCAGACGGCGGGGGGTTTCAGACAGTGAACAGCGTGAACCGCGCTCCTGACAACACCCAGGAGCGCTTTCGGCGGATATGAGCAGATATCGCGGGTCGGTGGCCAGGACGAGGTCCCGCAGCGGGCACCGGCAGGCCGTGACTCCCTACCGGTCCCGCCGCCGGGTGCTTCCTGGCAGTTGCGCGTGACGGCGGGACCGGCCTTCGGAGAAGGACCCGGTTCGGCCCTTCACCTATGTAGAGCGCCCAACGAGCGGGAGCGTGCAGTCCGTTCCACCTGCTTTCGGTCCCGGTCGTCGCCTAGTCGCGGCGGCTGCTGGGCGCGAACCGGGACCTGGCCGGGCTCGGGCGCCGCGAGCGTCGCTACGTCGGCGCGGCCGCGCTGGCCGCGGGCCTCGACGCCCGGCAGCTGCTGGTCTGTCCTGTCTGTGCGCTGCGGTACCCGCGGCAGGACGCCGGCGGCATACCGGTCACACGGGTACCGCGGCGCCGGACTTGGCCGCTGTACGCCGACACAAACCCCAGGCAGTCAAGATCAACCCGAGGGTGCTCTACTCCCTTCGGTACCAAGACAGCACGCACCGAGACGGACAATTACCTGTCCAGTCGACGGGTGCGCTCGGCCAGTCCGCGAGCCCGCCAGCAGCCACGGCCCGACCAAACGTCAGTGACAACAACCTGTCGTCACCACTGACAAAACCTGTCCGCGACCACTGACATCAACCTGTCGCTCAACATCGACGTAGCGCCTCGGTCAGCGCCAAGGTGCGGATGACCGCCTGCTACTCGGCCAAGATCTCAAAATCTGTCGAAGTACCAAGGTATCTTCGATACAAGATCCAAGAATTCAAATCGTTTTGTACCGGTTTGCCGGGCCGCACGGGGGTGATGGCCATGGCGTGGGTGACGGCCATCGGGCCGGACATCGCGCAGATCGAGTACCGGCTGGAGGGCAACGCCGGCTGCTCCCTCGGCGTGGCCGACGACGCCCAGGTCGCCTACCGCCTGGACTCCGACCGGCCCCTGGAATGGGTCGGCGCGGGCCTACGCGAGGTCGGCATCGCGCCGGGCAGTGTGCTGGACGAGGCCGGTAAGACCGCGGCCCGGGCCCTGGCCGACGGCCTGGATCCGCGGGACGGGTCGGTGTTGGTGGCGCCGAAACTCGCGGTCGACCCGCGCGCGAAACTGCCCGCCGCACCACTCGCGGCGGCGGTGGCCGCGGCCGCGGAGCGGGCCGCTACCACCCCGGCGGAACTGCTGGGTGACATCCGGATTGCGGCCCGGTACGCGCGGCTGCTGCGCGGCCTGGCGCGGGAACGCGACGCGCACAAGGTGCCCGTCGCCGAGTTGGACCGCATCGCCGCGGCCGCCGGCGTCGACCTGGCCGACGTGTACGCACCGGAGGACCTGGCGCTGGCCCGCAAGCACGCCGCCGCGCGGGTGCGGGTCGGTAACCGCGGCTACGACCTGACCCTGGACCTGCCCAAGTCCTACAGCGTCCTGGTCGGGTTGGCGCCGGCCGGGCTGGCCCGCCATCTGGAGGACGCGTACCTGGACGCGGTGCGGGAGACGGTGACCGCGATGGAGGGCTGGGCCGGGTACGGCATGCGCGGCCACCACGGCAACGGCCACCGCGCCACCCGCGTGCAGGGAACAGGGTTGTTGGGGTGGATGACGGTGCACCGCACCGCCCGTCCGGTCGCCGGGGCGCCGCCGGATCCGCACCTGCACGCCCACCTCACCCTGCTGAACATGGTCCGCGGCGACGACGGCCAGTGGTCCGCGGTGGGCGCCGGCGGCCGTGACATCCACCGCCACGCGCACGCCGCCGACGCCTACGTCAAAGCGAGGCTGCGCCAGGTCACCGCGCAGCGCTTCGGCATCGTCTGGGAGCGTGACGCGCGGACCGGGGAGTGGGAAGTCGCCGCCGTCCCCGCCGGACTGCGGCGGGTGTTCTCCAAGCGCAGCGATCAGGTGGAGACGACGCTGCGGGAGCTGGGGTTCGACGTTACGAAGGCCACCACCCGGCAGTCGAAGCTCGCGGCCTGGCAGTCCCGGCAGGCCAAACACCGCGCCGGTACCACGGCCAGAGGCGGGGATCTGCGCGACGCCTGGCGCGCTCAGGCGCACGCCGCCGGCGTCGACCCCACCCACCTGGTGGCCGCCGCGACACCTGGCCCCGGCGGCCCACCGGCGGCGTCGCCGAGCCCGGAGGATGTCGCCCGCCGGGTGTTCCGGCCGGAGCACGGGCTGACCGCGCACGGCAAGGTCACCACCCGCGCCGACGTCCTCGCCGCGGTGATCGACGCCCTCCCCGCCGGGCTGACCAGACTCGCGGAGGCGGAGCAGCTCGTCGACCAGGTCCTCGCGCTGGACCACCTGGTGGTGGCGTTGCCGCCGGCCGGCGCCGCGCACCTGACCAACCACCAGCGCTACACCACCACCGACATCCTGGCCGCCGAGCACACCGTCCTGGACGCCGCCCGGGCCGGCTACGGTACCGGCGCCGCCGTGGTCGACGCGCCCGTCCTGGCGTTGGCGATGGCCGAGTTTGAGGCCGCCAACGGCTTCGCGCTCACTGCCGAACAGCGCGCCGTGCTGGTCCGGTTGGCCCGGGGTGGGCACGCGGTGGACACCGTGGTCGGGGTGGCCGGCTCCGGCAAGACCACCATCATGGCGGCGTTGCGCGTCGCGTACGAGGCCGCCGGCCTGACGGTCGCGGGTGCGGCCACCGCGGCGGTCGCCGTGCAGAACCTGCAGACCGAGGCCGGCATCACCTCCCAGACCATCGCGTCCTGGCTGGCCTGCATCCGCACCGGCGAGGGCCTGGCCGGGGTGGGGGTGCTGGTGGTCGACGAGGCCGCCATGGTCGACGACCGGCACCTGGCCCAGCTGCTGTCCGCGGCCCGGGCCGCCGGCACGAAGGTGGTGGGTATCGGCGACCCGCTGCAGCTGCGCGCCGTCGGCGTGGGCGGTACCTTCGCCGCCGTCCACCAGATGATCGGCGGGGGCTGGTTGACGGAGAACCGCCGCCAACGCGACGTGGACGAGCGCGCCGCGCTCGCGTTGTGGCGGGCCGACGAACGCCGCGCCGCGCTGCACCGCTGGGCCGACGCCGGCCGTATCCACGTCACCGACGCCGCAGCCGCCGCGCACGCGGCGATGCTCACCGTCTGGGACCACGAGCGCCAGCAGTGGGCGGATCCGCACGAGCGGATCGGGCAGCTGCTCATGCTGGCGCACACCAACGCCGACGTCGACGCGCTGAACACCGCCGCCCAGGCGCTGCGCGCGGCCGCCGGCGAACTGTCCAGGCCCCGGTACGCGTACCGGTTGGACGACGGGCGCCGGGTGGAGTTGGGCGCCGGCGACGCTGTGCTGCTGCGCGTCAACGACCGCCGTACCCGCCGCGGCGGTACCGACGTGCTCAACGGATTCCGCGGAATCGTCACCGCCATCGACGGCACTGGCCGGGTGCAGGTCGAGTGGCGCCAACCCGGCGAGGACGGGCCGGCGCTGGTGCGGGAATGGGTCACCCCGGCGTACATCGCCGGCGGCGGGCTCAGCCTCGGCTATGCCATCACCGCGGCCAAGGCGCAGGGCCTGACCGCCGCGCGGGCGCTGGTCTACGGCGGCGGGATGGACGCCCACGTGCTGTACCCGGCCATGTCCCGCGACCGGTGGCGCGCCGACCTGTGGCTCGCGCAGAACCTGATCGAAGACCCCACCGACGCGGTCCGCCACGGCCCCGCCGCCACCGAGGCGGAGGCCCTGGCCCGTACGGTGGCCGCGTACGCCGCGGCGCTGGAACGCGACCTGCCCGACCGCCTGGTGCTGACCGAACTGGGCCGGCACCCCGACCCCATCACCCCACCC
>DATEJJ010000382.1:0-8994 GCA_035278125.1 Rugosimonospora sp. | reverse complement strand
TCCCCGCCTGGCCGGCGGCGCGGGCCGCGGCGAGGTGCCCGTCGATCTCCTCCAGCAGCTCCGCCCGCCGCGGCGCGGGCAGCCCCGCGGCGGCACGGGCCAGCCGGGCGAGGTAGTCGGCGATCATCTGGTCCACTGTCTGTGTCGTCATGCGGGCTCTCCGAGGCACTCGTCGACGGCGTTGCGGAAGCGCTGCCACTCGGCGGTGAACGCCCGCAGGGCGCGCACCCCCTCGGGTGAGGTCCGGTAGTAGCGGCGCGGTGGCCCCGACTCCGACTCGGCCCAGCGGCTGGTCACCCGGCCGTCCCTCCGCAGTCGCGTGAGCAGCGGGTAGATGGTGCCCTCGGTGGTGATCATCCCGTCCAGCTCACCGAGCCGGCGCACCAGATCGAATCCGTAGCGCTCCTCGTCCCGCAGCAGGGACAGCACGCAGTACTCCAGGACGCCCCGGCGCAGCTGCGCCAGCGGGTTGCGTGTCTCGCCTGGTTCCATGCGACACATAGTACCGGGCGACGCAAGCCCCGCTCGCACCGGGTCACCGGCGCCCGCCCGGCTGTGGCAGCATGTGCTGCATGTCGCAGGCTGACGGGTTAGAGCCGCCCCGCTTCGACTTCAAAACACCCAGCGTGGCTCGCATGTACGACTACTACCTGGGCGGATCCACCAACTTCACGGCCGACCGGGAGGTCGCGGCGCGGGCCCTCTCGGTGGCGCCGAAGCTGCGCAGCGGCGCGCTCGAGATCCGCAAGTTCCTGGTCCGGGCGGTCCGGCATCTGGCGGAGTCGGGTATCCGCCAGTTCGTGGAGCTGGGCTGCGGCCTGCCCGCCCAGGACAGCGTGCACCAGGTCGCGCAGGCGGTCGCGCCCGACGCCCGGGTCGTCTACGTGGACAACGACCCGCTCGTCGTCTCGCATACGCGGTGGCTGGAGACTCCGTCGACCCGGGTGGTGCAGGCCGACCTGCGCGAGCCCGAGCAGTTGCTGGCCGAGCCGGAGCTGCGCGAGCTGATCGACTTCGAGCAGCCGGTCGCGATCCTGCTGATCGCGGTACTGCACCAGATCAGCGACGACGACCTTGCCCGCCACATCGTGCGTACCTGCCGCGACGCGATGGCATCCGGGAGCTACCTGGCCATCGCGCACGCGGTCTCCGACGTGCAGCCGGAGGTCGCCGCCCGGCTCACCGCGCTGTACCAGGACAAGGTCGGCATGGCCGGGCCGCGCCGCGCCAACCTCCGCACCCGGGCCGAGGTGGCGCCGTACTTCGACGGGCTGGAGCTGGTCGAGCCGGGCCTGGTCTACGTACCGGACTGGCGACCGGACCCGGACTCGAAACCGCCGCCCAGCGACGAGCCGGTCTGGGCCTTCGGCGGCGTCGCCCGCAAGCGCTGACGCCGCCGCTACGCGTACACCTCCAGCTCGTAGATGCGGGCGGCGGTGTTGCCGTTGTTGGTGGGTGTGGTGACGGTCAGCCGGACGTAGCGGGCGGCCCGGGCGGTCACCGGGTGGTACGTGCGGCTGGCCCGCGAGCCGGCCACCGTCACCGCCGTGCTCCACGCCGAGCCGTCGGTACTCGTCGCGATCGTGTACCCGCCCGTGTTCCAGCCCGTGGTCTCGCCGCCCAGCCCGGCGTGCTTGAGCACGAACGCGCCCACGCTCACGGCCTGGCCGAGGTCCACCTGCAGCGTGGCGCCGGCGGTCAGCGAGCACCACTTGCTGTTGTTCGCGAGCTGCCCGTCCACCGCCCTGTCACTGGTCTCCGTGGCCGCGCACGGCGTCGACGCGGTGGTCGCCTTGCCCAGCGCCAGATCCGGCCCCAGCTCCGGCGCGGCCGGCGGCGGCGTGAACCCGTCGCCGAACGACGGCGGCACGTCCCCGGTACCGGTGCCCCAGGTGCCCGGTGAAGTGTCCATTGTGTACGCGAGCGTGCCGCCGGCCGCCAGGTCGGGGTAGCGGAGGTAGTTGTGCGTGGTGGCGGATCCGTTGACGCTCAGGGACTGCACGTACCCGCCCGAGCCCGCGGTGCTGATGCTCACGTCGCCCGCCGCGCGCTGGATCAGCACCGACGGGAACGCCGGCCCGTGCAGCGCCAGCGTGTCCGCGCCCGGCGTCGCCGGGTACATGCCCAGCGCCGCCCACACGTACCAGGCGGAGGTGGCGCCCAGATCGTCGTTGCCGGGCAGCCCGCCGGCCGTCGTGTTGAAACCCTCGCTCATCACCTTGCGTACCGCGTCCGCGGTACCGGCCGGGTCGCCGGCGAAGTTGTACGCCCACGGCACACCGTGCTCCGGCTCGTTGCCGATGTAGAAGTACGGCGTGGTGAGCCCGCCGTTGACCTGCGTGAAGTGGTGGTTGAGCCGCTGCACCGCGGTGGCGCGCCCACCCATCAGGTCGATCAGGCTCTGGAAGTTGTACGTGACCATCCAGGTGTACTGCGCCGGGTTGCCCTCGGTGTACCCCGCGTTGCTGGCCGGGTTGACCGGCCACGCCCAGGTGCCGTCGCTGTTGTGCGGGCTGACGTATGCCGAGTCCGGGTTGTAGACGTTCTGCCACCACTGCGCGCGGGTCATGTGCGTGGCGTAGTCGGCGGTGTTGCCCAGCGCCCGGGCGAACTGCGCGACGGCGAAGTCGGAGGCGGAATACTCCAGCGAGTCCGACGGGTCCTCGACGATGTAGTGGCGCGACTCGTACCCGCTCTCCCGGCCACGGATCGCGCTGCCCTGCGTGGTACCGCCGCTGGCCGATCTGTCCATCAGGGACAGTGCGGCGGCGGTGTCGAAGTCGCGTACCCCGAAGGCGTACGCGGAGGCCACGATGATGGGTCCCGGGTCGCCGGTCATGATGAAGTCTTCCGCGTTCTCCTGGGACCACTTGGGCAGCAGGCCGCCCTGCTGGCCGTCGAGCACCATGGAGCGCACCACGTCGGTCATCACGTCCGGCGCGATGAACGCCATCAGCGCCGACCAGGACCGGTAGATGTCCCAGCCGGAGTAGTTCTGGTAGACCGCCGCCATCCCGGACGCGGTGTGCACCGCGTGGTCGAAGCCCTCGTACTGCCCGGTCACGTCGCTGGCCACGTTGGGGCTCTGGAACACGTGGTACAGCGCGGTGTAGAACTTCTGCAGGTCGGCCGCCGAGCCGCCGCTCACCTGCACCCGGTTGAGCATCCCGTTCCAGGCGGCGTCGGCGCGCGAGCGCGCGGTGTCGAATGGCGTGTTCTCCGCGGCCAGGTTCTGCTGCGCACCGGACACGCTCACGTAGGACAGCGCGACCGTGAACGCCACGGTGGCGTCCGCCGTGGTGTCGAAGGTCAGGTACGCGCCGGTGTTGGTACCGCTGGTGGCGCTCGCGCCGGCGCTGACCGCCGCACCGTTCCAGGTGCCGTGCGCGGTGGGGGCGCGGTCGAACTGGAGGGCGAAGTAGATCTGGTACGTCTTGCTGGAGCCGCAGAACCCGCCGGCGGTGACGCTGCCGGTGACGGTGGCACCGGTCACGCTGACCGTGCCGGTACGGCTGCCGGTCGCGCTGCGACTGGTGTTCACCAGCACCTGCGCGTTGCTGGTGCCGGGGTAGGTGAGCCGGGCGATGCCGGTACGGGTGGTCGCGGTCAGCTCCACCGTGGTCGCGTACCGGTCGAGCACGGTGCGGTAGTACCCGGGCGCCGCGGACTCGTTCGCCTTGGTGTATCCGGAGGCGTAACCGGTCCAGCCGGTACCGGGCGAGGTGGATACCGTACCCGTCACCGGGAGGATGTTCAGGTCTTCGTTGTTGGCGCAGCCGGCGCCGTCGAAGTGGGTGAGGCTGAAGTCCTCCACCGAGGTGTCGCGGTACCGGTAGCCCGACGGCGAGGCGGTCGGCGTGTCCGGGCTGAACTGCACCATGCCGTTGGGCACCTCGGCACCCGGGAAGGTGCTGCCGCCGGCACCGCCGGGTACCGGGTTCGTGGCGTTGCTGTCGTCGGTGCCGATGAACGGGTTGACGTACTGGGTGAGGTTGAGGGTCGCGGCGTACGCGGGCGCCGCCACCAGGACCGTACCGGCGACCGCCAGCAGGCCGGCGGCCAGCACGGCGCGCCACCGGGGCACGCCGGATCGACAGTTCGGCATGGCCGCGCCTCTCCTCGTGTCATTGATTGACTCAAATAGATAGTCCGTCTGACATCTGCTGTCAAGACTGTTTACAGATCCCGGGACGCCTGCCGCCCGGCCGTGCACAGTGGACGGTCGGGCCGGGGTCAGAAGTCGACGTCGGGCGTGCCGGTCTCGGCCACGGCTGTGCCGCTGACGTCATTGCCGGCGGTGTCCTTCACCGGGCCCGGGGTCCAGGTCATGGTGCCCGGGGTGGCGACCTTGACGGACTTGTTGCTGTTGCTGGTCAGGGTGATGACGATCCGGCTGCCGGACACGGCCAGGCTGGCGTTGAAGGTCATCTTGTTCGCGGTCAGGTAGCCGGCCTGGCCGAGGTCGATACTCCCCAGGGCGGTACCGGTGAGCACCAGCTTGTCGTTGGCGGCGGTCTTGTCGACCTCGACGGTGACCGCCTGCGCGGTGGCGCCGTCCCAGCCGGCCACCACCGAGCCGGGTGCGACCGGCTCGTTGTAGCTGAGCGTCAGCACGTCACCGGACTCCAGCAGCCCGGCAGTGCCGCCGGTCCTGTTGGTCGCCTGCACGTCGAGCGCGGCGAACAGCACCGTCCAGGACACGCGGGTGGCGGTACCGGTGTTGCCGCCCGGGTCGGTGGCCTGCACCGCGAGGGTGTGCGTACCGGCGGCGGACGGGCCGAACTGCGCCGGGCTGGCGCAGGTGGCGAACGCGCCGCCGTCGAGGGAGCAGGCGAACGTCGCACCGGGCTGCGCGTCGCTGAGCGTGACGCTCGTACTGGTCTGGCTGGTCGGGCTCGCCGGCTGGCTGACCACGGGTGCCGGCGGTGCCGCCGGGTACGCGGTGAAGGTGCTGCTCGCGGCGCCGGTACGGCCAACGCTGTCGGTGGCCACCGCGCGCAGCGTGTACCCGCCCGCGGCGGGGAAGTTGGCGACCGGGAACGCCAGCGACCAGGCGGTGGTACCGCTGGTGACCGGGAACAGCTTCTCCCCGGCGCTGGAGAACGAGCCGGTCGCCGGATCCCAGTAGGCCCCGCTCCCCCGGCGCAGGCTCACCCGCACCGAGCCGGTGCTGGCGGTACCGCACATGTCCGCAGTGGACGGTGTACCGCAGCCGGCGGAGTAGCCGGCCACGCCGTAGGTCTGGCCGTTCGCCGGGAAGGTGACCGTCGCCGCGGGCGGCGTGGTGGCCACCGTGGCCGCGTTGCTGGACGGGCTGTCCGGCCCGCGCCAGGAGGCACCCAGCACCGCGTGTACGGTGTACCGCCACGTGCCGTCCGGTACGCCGGTGTCCTGGCAACTGGTCGCGGTGACGGTACCGGCGCAGCTACCCGCCACCGGACTGGCCGAGCCGGCCGGGTCGAGCCGGGACAGCACGTACCCGGACACCGCGGCGCCGCTCGCCGTGCTGGCCGCCGGCCAGGTCACCGAGACCGTCGCCGACCCGGTCGCCACCGTCGCGCCCGGCTTGCCCACCGGCGGCAGGGTGGTCGCCCGCCCGTACCCGAAGGACTGTCCACTGGGGACGAACCACATCGCCAGCGCCGGGATGGCCGCCACGCCCACCAGCGCCAGGCCGGCCGCCGCCGTCGCCACCCGCCGCGCCTTCATGGCGTGCCCGCCGCGCGTCAGGCGGCGCTCGCGCCGACCAGCGTCACCGGGATGGTGAACGTCGCCCCCTGGCAGCCGTCGTCCGACGCGTTGCTCATCGCCACCGCACCCGTCAGCGTGATCATCGCGCGGGCGTTCGCGTCCACCGTCCAGGACCCGCTCTGGTCGGTGAACGTGACGCCCGTCGTCGCGCAGGTACCGGCGCCCCCGCTGCCGGTGATCGCGCCCGAGCCGTTGATCGCGGTGATCGTCACCGGGTACGGGTTGGGGTTGCGCACCTTCACCGTCACCGCGCCGGTACCACCCGGAAACAGGTCGCCCGAGACGGTGGCGGATACATCCACTGTGGATAGTTCCTTGGCGGTGTCGGCTTTGGCGTATCCGGTGCCGGTGCTGTTCGCGGTCCAGGCCGCGTACGCGATACCCGCGCCCGTGATGGATACCAGTGCCGCTCCGGCGATGATGCCCCGCTTGATGGATATACGCATAGCGATGACGCCTTTCCCCAGGAATCAACAGCCGCCGGCGCCTAATCGTGGCGGCGCCCCGCACGGACTTCATCCATCGACCGTGCTCCCCGCGTGCGCCCCACGGACATAGAAGATGCGCCATCAATCGATGGTTATTACCTGTCCGGGGGATACCGCCCAGGTCACGACGGCGCGGAGCGGGACAGCTGGTCGAGATCGTCGGTGGTGACCGGGCGGCCCGGCAGCGGGCTACCCGGATCGGCGCGCAGCCCGTCGAGCATCAGCACCAGGGCGCGCTCCAGGACCACCTCCGACACCTCGTCGAAGCCGGTCGGCACCTGCCGAAGCAGCAGCGACACCAGGGCGACCACGTCACCGGCGCCGACGTCCGCGCGCATCGCGCCGGCGGCCTGCGCGCCGCGGACCAGCCCGTCCAGCACCGCCATGATCTCGGCCCGGAAGCGCCGGCTACCGGGGTCGTCGCGGATCGCGTGCCACAGCCGGGCGGAGAGCATCACCAGCCGTACGCTGAGCCGCAGGTCCCGCGAGCGCATCAGGCGTACCAGCGCGTCCCAGGGCGCGGGCTCCTCGGTCGCCGCGGCCCGCGCCTCGGCCAGCAGCGCGCGGAGGCTCTCCTCCGCCACGTCGCGTACCAGCGCCTCGCGGTCCGGGAAGCGCCGGTAGAGGGTACCGACGCCGACCCCGGCCCGGCGCGCGATCTCCTCCATCGGCACGTGGAACCCGGATTCGACGAAGACCGCCTTGGCCGCCGCCATGATCTGGTCGCGGTTGCGGCGCGCGTCCGCGCGTAATCGACCCTGCGGCTCCACCGTCATGCGCCAGATTCTGCACCACCGCAAATCTGGACGAGAACCCTACAGACGGACTATTATCTGACCTAACCGGAAGAACTTCATCCACTTACCTGTGATCCTCTACGATGGGACGGAAGTCGATGACCGCACCGGCGCTGCCAATCACCCGCACCTGCCCCTACGCCCCCGCACCGGAACACGTCCGGCTGCGCGAGGAGGCACCGGTCACCCGGGTCACACTGCCCAACGGAGGGCAGGCGTGGGCGCTGAGCCGGCTCGACGACATCCGGACCATGCTGGTCGACCCGCGGTTCTCCTCGGACCGCTTCCACCCGAACTTCCCGACCCTGCTGACCACGCGCCCGACCGCCCGCCGCGGCCGGCCGATGCTGATCATGATGGATCCGCCGGACCACACCACCGCCCGGCGCTCGGTGGTCGGCGAGTTCACCGTCAAGCGCATCGCCGCGCTGCGGCCCCGCATCCAGCAGATCGTGGACCAGCACGTCGACGCGATGCTCGCCGGCCCGCGCCCGGCCGACCTGGTCCAGGCGCTGGCGCTGCCGGTACCGTCGCTGGTCATCTGCGAACTGCTGGGCGTGCCGTACCAGGATCACGACTTCTTCCAGCGCAACACCCGCGTCCTCATCAGCCGCACCAGCGAGCGGGAGCAGCGCGAGAGCGCGGGCGACGCGCTGCGCGGGTACATGGGAGACCTGATCGACCGCAAGTCCGGGGTCAGCACAGGGGGTGCTCGCCTACGCCAAAGCCCGGCTCCGGCTGCGCTCCCCGGGGAACCCGGCACCGACCTGCTCAGCCGGCAGCTGGCCGCCGGCGCGGACCGCGACGACCTGGTCAGCATGGGCTTCCTGCTGCTGATCGCCGGGCACGAGACCACGGCCAACATGATCTCGCTGGGCACCCTGGCGCTGCTGGAGAACCCCGACCAGCTCGCCCTGCTCCGGGCCGAGCCGCGGCGCATCCCCGACGCGGTGGAGGAACTGCTGCGCTACTTCACCATCGCCGAGTTCGCGACCTCGCGGGTGGCCCGGGAGGACGTGGAGATCGGCGGCGTGCTCATCCGCGCCGGCGAGGGCGTCATCGCGCTGGGCAACACGGCGAACCGGGACCCCGCCGCGTTCGAGGACGCGGACCGGCTCGACGTCACCCGCGGCGCGCGGCACCATATCGCGTTCGGCTTCGGCGCGCACCAGTGCCTGGGCCAGAACCTGGCCCGGGTGGAGCTGCACATCGTGTTCGAGACGCTGTTCCGGCGGGTACCGGGGCTGCGGCTCGCGGTGCCCGCGGACGCGCTGCCGTTCAAGGACGACGCGAGCATCTACGGCCTGTACGAGCTGCCCGTCAGCTGGGAGGCGTGATGCGCGTCGTCGCGGATACCAGCCGGTGTGTCGGGGCCGGCCAGTGCGTGCTCACCGACCCCGGCACCTTCGACCAGAGCGACGAGGACGGCACGGTGGTCGTCCTGCACGCGCAGCCACCGGACGACGCAACCCTGGCCCGGGTACGGCAGGCGGTGCACATCTGCCCGAGCCAGGCACTTTCCCTTGCCCCGTAAGGGTTTCCGCCGCCGCCCGGGCTAGCTCAGGAGGCGGCGCAGGCGGACCGGGCAGCGCAGCGGGTGCGGCTGCGCACTGCCCGGTGCGTCGGTGAGCAGCTGCAGGCAGTCGGGGCAGTGCAGGATCCCGCGCAGTACCGCCGGCGTGAAGACCTCGTCGATGGCGAGCGTGCACTCCCCGGGTTCGAACTCGGCGGCACCGATCGTGTCCCACACGTCGGCGAGGTAGTCCACCACCCCCGAGCGCCACACCAGGATCACCTGCACCGCCTCGGTACCCGGGCCGGCCGGGTCGGGTACCTGGCCGAGCGCGTACCGGCCGGAGACCGGGGCGGCGTCGGCCGGGTACCCCAGCGTCCACCGCAGCAGCGTGTCGAGCCCGGCGGATACCGCGCCACGCCGGGCCGCGTCCCGCAGCCAGCCG
>DATEJJ010000381.1:0-4430 GCA_035278125.1 Rugosimonospora sp. | reverse complement strand
GGACCGTACAGCCCGATGGTGGTGCCCTCGCCAAGGGGCATCTCGCCGCGGTCGAGGTCGAAGCTGGTCGGGTCGAACCAGTGCCAGGTGACCGGGGCGCTGGTGACCGGCCGGTGCGCACCGCGGGGGAGGGCGATGTCGATGCTTGCCGGAATCTCGTCAGTGAGGCCGTGGCGGGCCAGCGCGCTGGTCAAGCAGAGGGTGGCTCGGGGGACTCGAAGGGCGATCTCCAGCAGATCCACGTCGGCGGCGGCGTCCAGATCGGTGCGGCGGAACAGGCCGTGCCCGATACGCTCGATCTCACCGGTATCGCGCAGCCGGTACAGGGTGCGGTCGGTGACTCCGGCCTGGCGGGCCTGGCCGTGCGTGAACGCCGCCGGTAACCCCCGAAGGGGGTCATCGGCGGGGGTGTCCGTCGCGCGGGTCATGGAGACAATCCTATACACCCCGACCGGGGGTGTATAGGATTGCCTCCGGCCGCCAGGTCAGTGTCCCACGACCGGGAGCAGTACCCGGAATCGGGCGCCTCGTCCGGGTGCGGTCCACAGCTGCACGCTGCCCCCGTGCGCCGCCACGATCGCCGCCACGATCGACAGGCCCAGCCCGGCACCGCCATGGCTGCGGGCGCGGCTCTGCTCCGCGCGGTACAGCCGCTCGAACACCCGCGTGGCGTCCACAGTGGACATACCCGGGCCCGAGTCCGCCACCTCGATCGCCGCCAGGGGCGTACCCGCGCCCAGCCCGCGGCCCACCTCAGCCACCGGCGGCGGCTCCGCGGACGGGTCCGGGCGGCCCACCCGTACCACCACCTCGGCCTCGTCCGGGGTGTGCTGCAACGCGTTCGCGAGCAGGTTCGTCACCACCTGCCGGATGCGCGCCTCGTCCGCCAGTACCGTCACCGGCTCCAGCGGCCCGATCCCGTCCAGCAGCACGAACCGGGTCGGTACCCGCACGTGCGCGTCGCTCACCGCGTCCGCCGCCACCTCCAGCAGGTCCACCGGGCGGCGTACCAGGGGCCGCTCCTCGTCCAGGCGGGCCAGCAGCAGCAGGTCGCTGACGAGCAGCCGCATCCGGCCCACCTCGACCTCGATCCGGCCCATCGCCTCGTCCAGTTCGGGGCCGGGTGGTGCGCCGCCGCGCCGGTACAGCTCGGCGAAGCCCTGGATCGAGGTGAGCGGGGTACGCAGTTCGTGCGACGCGTCCGCGAGGAACTGGCGCATCCGCCGCTCCGAGGCGGTACGCACGGCCAGCGCCGACTCGATCTGCACGAGCATCGCGTTCAGCGCGGTACCCAGCCGGCCCGACTCGGTGTGCGGGTCGGCGTCGGCCACCCGGCGGGACAGGTCACCGGCCGCGATGCCGGCCGCCGCCAGCTCCATCCGGGTCAGCGGGCGCAGCCCGATGCGTACCACGGTGGCGGCCGCGAACGCGATCAGCAGCAGCACCAGCGCGCTGACCGCCGCGTCGATGCCGACGAGCTTGTTCTCCACGCCCGTGATGTACCCGAGGGGCACCGCGAGCACCTCGTACCCGCTGCCGTCCACGCGGGCCGCCACCGCCACCCGCCACGGGCCCTCGGTACCGTCCACTGTGTACGGACGGCTGCTGGCCGCGTGCCGGCGCAGGTCCGCGAGCGTACCCAGGATGGGCAGGTCGGTTCCGGTGTAGTCGTCGGTGGACTGCCGGACGCCGGCCGCGTCGTAGGACAGGTGCACGGTGAACGGCTCGCCACCGAGCACCGGTGCCGGTACCGGCGACGGGCGCGGGTGCGCGAAGACCGGCTGGAACCCGCGCGCCATGCCGGCCACCCCGCCCAGCCGGTCGTCCACCTGGCGGATGAGCTGGTTGTGCAGCAGGGTCAGGCCGGCCACGTCGGTGACGAGCAGCCCGATGGCGGCCAGCGCGGCGATCGCCACCACCAGTCGGGTGCGCAGTGTCCATTGCCGCCAGCGGTGGGCGCGGGCCCAGTCAGGCATCGTCGACGACGCGGGGCAGCCGCAGCGCGTACCCGACCCCGCGCACGGTATGGATCAGGCTCGGCCCGCTCTGGTCGATCTTCTTGCGCAGGTAGTACACGTAGGACTCGACGATCCGGCCGTCGCCGCCGAAGTCGTACTTCCACACCCGGTCCAGGATCTGCGCCTTGCTCACCACCCGGCCCGCGTTGGTGAGCAGGTACCGCAGCAGGTTGAACTCGGTGGGGGACAGCTCGATGCGCCGCCCACCCCGGCGTACCTCGTGCGCGTCCTCGTCCATCTCCAGGTCGGCGTAGCGCAGCATGCCGTCGTCGTCCAGCGCGATGCCGGGCGTGGGCTGGCCGCGCCGCAGTACCGCCCGGATGCGCAGCACCACCTCCTCCAGGCTGAACGGCTTGGCTACGTAGTCGTCGCCGCCCGCGGTCAGGCCGGAGATGCGGTCCTCCACCGCGTCCCGGGCGGTGAGGAACAGCACCCGCACCCCGCTGCCGCCGGCGCGCAGGCGCCGCGCCACCTCGAACCCGTCCAGGTCGGGCAGCATCACGTCGAGCACGATCAGGTCCGGCTGGTACAGCTCGGCGACCAGCAGCGCCTCGTGGCCGCCGGTCGCCACCCGGACCTCCAGCCCGACCAGACGCAGCGTGGCGGCGAGCAGCGCGCCGATGTTCGGCTCGTCGTCCACCACCAGGATCCGCGGGGTACGCGTCTCGACCTCACCCTCCACTGGAGACCACCACCTGCTCGCCCTCGGACAGGCCGGACCGGATCTCGGTGAACTGGTCGCCACTGAGTCCTATCTGGACGGTCCGCTGGGCGTCCTTCCCCGCGGAGCGGACCGTCACGGTACCCGAACCACCCGACCCCATGGTGACGGCCGAGGAGGACACGTACAGCACGTTGCTGGCGGTACCGGTGGTCACGACGACGTTCGCGCTCTGCCCGTACAGCAGGTCGCTCGGCGGGTTGTCGAAGGCGATCATGACGGTGTACCGGACCAGCTGGCCCGAGGTGCTGCCGGCCGGCGCGATCTGGGACACCTTGCCGGTGAACGCGTCGGTACGGCTGGCCAGCGAGATCTTCGCCTCCTGCCCGACCGCGAGGGTGGCCACATCGGCCTCGGAGAACTGGGCCTGCACTTGAGTGTCCGAAGTGGACCCGATGCTGAGGAACGCGGTACTGCCCGGCGACTCGGTGGCGCCGACGGTACCGGTCACCGTCAGCACCCGCCCGGCGATCGGCGCGGTGATGACCGTACCGGCCAGGTTGGACTTGGCCTGGGTGAGCGCGAGTTCGGCGTTGTTCAGCTGCTGCTGGGCGGAGTACAGGCTGTCCGTGGTGCTGCCGGCCCGGCCGCCACTGCCGGTACCGGTACCGCCCTGCGTGGTGCCGCTACCGGTGCCGGAGGTGCTGCAGGTCGAGCTGTGCGTGGCGGTGCTGGTCCTGGTGACCTTCGGGCTGGCTGACGGCGAAGGCGAAGGCGAAGGCGACGGCGACGGCGAGGGCGAGGGCGACGCGCTGGCGCTGGGCGACACCGAGGGCGAGGCGCTGGCGGTCGGGTACCCCTGGTACGCCGCCGCCACCTGGCAGCCGCTGGTACCCGAGCCCGAACCCGTGGTCGGTGAGGCGCTCGCCGACGCGCTGGTCACCGCCTGCTCGGCACTGGCCACACTGGACTCCGCGGCGGACACCGCGTCCTTCGCGTCCGTATCGTCGATGCGCGCCAGCACCTCGCCCGAGGTGACCGCGTCGCCCGCCTTCACGTTGACCGCCGTGACCGTACCCGAAATGGCGAAGCTCAGGCCGCGCGTGTTGGCCGCCTGCACGGTGCCGGCGGCGGCCTCGGACACGGTCACCACGCCGCGCCGCACGGTGGCGAGTGTTGTTGTGGCGGTTGCCGCGGTCTTCCGGTCCCGGTGCGTGTACGCGATCGTACCCACCGACAGCAGTGCGGCCGCGGCCACGGCCAGCGCGCTCCACAGGGCCACGTTGGGCCTGAGCCGGAATCCCATGAACCGGGAGTGTGCGCAGCGCTGCTCGCAGGAACCTCGGTACTACCTCGGAGCCGCCTCAGAGCCCTGATTCCTGGTGCGATTCCGAGGTTGCTTGAAGGTGAGTGTGAGGCCCCGTCGAGCCCGCGGAGCTTGCATGAGAACGCCCGGTGGATTGGGGGCCGCGGGCTTGGGATCACGGGGTTGGGGAGGAAAGAGGATCGTGAAGTACCGGATGCGGGTCACAGCCGCGGCGGTCGGCCTCGCGGCGGTCGGCGTGTTCGCCGTGGCGTGCGGCGGCTCCAGCAGCAGCAGCACGAGCGCCGCCAGCGGCGGCGGCCAGAGCCCTGGCACCGGCGGCGGGAACGCCGCGTTCCAGGCGTACCTGAGCTGCCTCAGCCAGAACGGGGTGACCATCACGTTGCCGTCCGGCCGGCCCGGCGGCGGTGGCGGGCCGGGCGGTGGC
>DATEJJ010000380.1:0-3922 GCA_035278125.1 Rugosimonospora sp. | reverse complement strand
CCCGCACCGCCGCGCAGCTTGCCGCCGAGTGGTACCCGGACGGCCTGGGCCATCCGGCCGCGATGCCCGAGCACGTGGCCGCCAAGCGGCCCGCCACCGCCACCACCACGCAGGCCACCCGACCGGCGAGGAGGGCACGATGAGCACCGAGGTCCTGCCGCCGCCGACCCCCGCCGCGGCGGGCCCGGGCGACGGCGAGCAGCAGCACCCGCCGCTGTACCCGAGCCTGGAAGCCTGGGTGGCCGGCTACTTCGCGCCGATGTTCCTGCACCGGGTGCCCGGCAACCCGCGGGTGCGCTGGTGTCACCGCTGGTGGGAGCACGCCGAGGCGATCGCACGGCTGACCGTGCTGTGGAACGGCTGGGAAGGCGCCCGGTGGGAACCGGCCGCCAAGCCCGGCTGGTGGCTGGACCTCGACCATCACCTGCCGCTCCTGCTCGGCCTGGACGGCCCGTTCCGCAACTGCCGCCAGGCCGAAGGCACCCGCGGCGCCAAACACGAACCCGAGACCACCCCCGGCATCGCGCTAGCACCCGACGGCTGGTGGGACTGACCGATTTCGCCGCATCGGCACCCACGAGCCCCGCAGGCCCCGCCCGGTCTCCGTATGCCCGAATCCTTGTCGGGGACGGCACCATGCCCTGAGCGGTCTAACGATCGCTACGGCCTTGCGATCATGGCAGAGAGAGCGGAACGTATCCCGCGTGGCCTGCGTCGTACCCGGGGTACGGGTAGCCACACAACGAGAACGGCCCCCGGCAACCATCCCGGGAAGACGAGGGCCGCTCCCATATTTGGACTGTGACCTCGCCGTTTGGTGAGGTCATAGTCGGTTCTCAGGCTCCTTCACAGGAGCCCGATGTGCCGCAGGACCAGCAGCAGCACGACCAACGCAACGACCAGACCCACAGGTCCGACCGGGTCGGGCGGCGACCGGTACCGGCGGCGCTTCCGTGAGTTGACGCTCACGGCCACCTCCTTCCGGAGGGGACGACCATCGTCCCCTCGCGAGGACCGGACGGCGGCCGCCGGTGCTGAGAGTACGGAGCCGATGCGTACCCGAGAAGAGGTGGCACCCGATAGTTCCGAAAGGACACCGTAGTTCGGCATGTCCTGATATCGCCGCTGGTCGGGGAAAATCGCAGGCCACAGGACAGTGAAGTCCACAGTGGATGATCGGTCTCGGCCGCGCCGGACATCGACTATCCCGGGCGCTAGAGCAGGGTCGCACGGAAGTTCGCTATACAGCGGGGTTGTGTACGAACCAGCCTGCCAGCGCCCAGCAGGGCGGCCCAAGTGCATCGTGGGCTTCGTCCGTTGCGGCGGTACGCAGCGCAAATACGTCCTTGAGCGAGCCGTACCAGGGAGCCGGGCAGCGCACCGAGGTTGCTCTCCCGGGTCGCGCAGCCACGCCTAGGAGGCCCTCGTCGGCCGCGCTGTACTCGTCGGCGTTGTCCTCGGTCATCCCGTCGTACCAGTCCAGGCCGGTACACGAGACGTAGCCCCCGGTAGGCGCGGCGGCCGGGGGCGTCGAAAGATCTTGGCCGTGGCGTGGGACGGTCCGGGGCGCCCGACGGGTCGATGTCATGACTCGACCAGGGAGGCGGGGCATGGACGGCCGGGACTGGCTGATGGTGGCAGTGCCGACGCTGGCCGCCGCGGTGCCGACGGGCCGGGAGGTCCTCGCGTTCCTGCGGGCTCGGCGGTGGGCGCGCGTGGTGGAGCAGGTGGCGGAGTCAGCGAAGCCGGGCGCTCGGGTCTGCGTTGATGCCGAGGGCGCCCTCGACCTGTCGTTCGACCGTGCGCTGGCGGACCACACGGGCGATGACGGTTCGCCGGCGCGGAGCGCACCATGACCGATGTGCTGAACCACGACGGTCTGAGCACCCCTGAGGATGACCGTGATGGGAGCTCTGGTGGCCAGAGTGCAGCAGTGCTGGGCGCAGACTTCGACACCTTCTGTGAGCAGACAAAGGTGGGGGCGATGACCTTCGCCAGGGCCTATGCGGGGCAGCACCGGGATCTCGCCGACGACGCGGTCCAGGAGGCGTACCTGCGCATGATGCGCCGGTGGCCACTGCGCACCGGAGAACCGTTCACCGCCAACCGAAACTATCTGTTGAAGATTGTCGTCCGGGAGGTATCGCGGGTGCGGCAGCGCGCCCAGCGGGAGCTGTTGCTGGATGATCGTGTCCGGCCCGAGGTCGCCGCAGAGGTCGACGTGGCGGCCGCGGTCGTCGATGCGACGGCGTTACGGGCGTTTCTGGAGGCGTTGCCGTACGAGCAGCGGGCGGTCGGTGTGCTCCACTTCGAGTTCGGCATGGCCCCGGCGGAGATAGCCGAGGTGTTGCAGACGAAATCGAGCACCGTGCGAACCCAGCTGCAACGGCTGCGCGCCAAGGCTGCGAGGTACTTCCGGGCCGAAGATCAGGAGTCACAGCGATGAGCGATCACGACCGGGCCGTCGACGACTTCATCCAGCGTGCCTTCGCCCTGGACCGGCCCACGGCAGCGGAGGCCGATACGATGCTGGGCGCAGCCCGTGCCCGGTTCGAGAACGAGTTGGCTAGTAACGCGCCCGGCCTAGAGTCGGCCGAGGACATGCGCGCGTCCGCGCAGCCGGCCAAGACCGCCCCCTACACCGCCGGGGCGAACGTGGACCCTGTCCGGCAGCTACGCGCGCGCATCATGACGCCGCTCGGCATCCGCTCGGTGATGCGGCGCCTGCGGCGATACCCCGCCGGCCACGACGACAGCATCGACGTCGAGCGGGTCGGCCGGGAACTGCACAAGCTCGTCGCGGCGGCACCGGAGCACGTCGACGAGGAGACGTTCGCCGCGATCGACCAGTACGTCGACTCGTATGTGTCGGGGCTCCGAAGTGAGATGTATGAGCGGTACTCCGCCGACCTCAACGAGCTCGATCTGTTGGAGGCGCGGGTCGCCGCGGTCAGTGGCGACGACCGGAGCCGGCTCGAGCATATGGACGCCGCGGTCGCCCACGCGCTGGACCGGCTGTCCGAACCCGACCCGCCGCACCTCGATCCGAATCCGCGCCAACCACAACTGCGGCACCAGATGACGACGGTTCAAGAGCCGGAACGTTCCCGAGACGACACGAGACTGGTCCTGGCCGGCAATCAGTCGCGGATCGCCGGTCGACCAATGGGTCACGCGCTGATGGCGATGGTTCTACTCGCTGCGGTCGGCGCCGACTTCGTGGCCTTCCACCAGATCCTGGTCTTGGTTGTTCCCAACATGCTCGCCTGGGTCACGGCCGCCGGATTCTCGGCGGTCTCGCTGCTCCTGGCGCGCGAGGTCGGACGGCGGGCCCGGCAGGCTATCCATCCACGCAAGACCCCGGGCGCGACTACGTGGGGCTGGATCTCGTTCGGGATGTGGTGGTTGCTTGGCACGACCGCGTTCCTCGTGCGGTACCTCATCGGCGCGGTGCCCGGCGGGGGCAGCTCCACGGCGCAGCATCTCAGCGGCCTGCTGTTCGTAGCGCTATACGTGAACACGGGCGCGGTGGCGGCGGTGCAGGGGTTCTTCCAGCAGGACCCGGCTGCTCGGCAATTCGGTCTGGCGCTGCGCTGGCGCGCGAAAGCGCGGGCGCGGCTTGCGCAGGCGGAACAAGTGCAGGCGTTGATCGAGGCGGCGCGGCAGGACCGGCTGCACTCGTGGGAACTATCGCAGCAGCAGTGCTACGCCGCCGCCGTCCGGCTCAAGCAGCAGGCACGGCTGTGGGTGACCGCCGGCCGCGGACCAGCCGATGAGCAGCCTCGGGAGCATTGATGGCAGCTTTGCAGCCCGGTACTAGCGATTGCTCGGCCGGCGCCCACGCGCCGCCTTCGCCGCAGCACATCGGCCGTTCGGATGCGGTCGCGGCGGGTGTCGCAGAGTCGCTCACACCACACGGTGT